>JAHEEM010000281.1:0-2051 GCA_024640695.1 Rhodospirillaceae bacterium
GCCATGGACCTGTTTCACTTCCAAGATGAAGCCGTCGGCGCCGCATTCTGGCATCCGAATGGCTGGACGCTGTTCCAGACGTTGATCGGTTATATGCGCGACCGGCAGCTCGATTCCGGCTATCGCGAGGTCAACACGCCCGAGCTCATGGACCGCTCGCTCTGGGAGGCATCGGGCCACTGGGAAAGCTTCGGCGAGCATATGTTCACGAGCCACACGGCCGATGAGCGTACGCTTGCCGTCAAGCCCATGAATTGCCCCGGTCATGTGCAGATCTTCAGAAACGAGTTGCGCAGCTACCGCGAGCTGCCGCTGCGATTGGCTGAGTTCGGCAAAGTGCACCGCTATGAGCCGTCCGGCGCGCTGCACGGCCTCATGCGCGTACGCGCTTTTACGCAGGATGACGCGCACATCTTCTGCACCGCCGATCAAATTACGAGCGAGACCGGCAAGGTGTGTGATCTCCTGCTCGGCATCTATAAGGATCTGGGCTTCGACGACATCCTGATCAAATTCGCCGACCGGCCTGAACGACGCGTCGGCAGCGACGAGGTCTGGGATCGGGCCGAGACGGCGCTCAAGGACGCGATGGACGCGCTTGGACTCGAATACACGCATAACCCCGGCGAAGGCGCATTCTACGGCCCCAAAATCGAGTTCGTGCTGCGCGACGCGATTGGCCGCGAATGGCAATGCGGGACGCTGCAGGTCGATTTCAATCTTCCCGGCAGACTCGGTGCAACCTATATCGGTGACGACGGCGAGAAGCATACGCCCGTGCTGCTGCATCGAGCGATTTTCGGCTCGCTGGAGCGGTTCATCGGCATCCTGCTCGAGCACTTTGCCGGCAAGCTGCCTCTCTGGCTCGCGCCCGTGCAGGCTGTCGTTGCGACGATCACGTCCGACGCGGACGCCTACGCGCTCGAGGTTGTCGAGGCACTCGAGAAAGCGGGCTTACGCGCCGAAGCCGATACGCGCAACGAAAAAATCAACCTCAAGGTACGCGAGCACGCGCTCGCGAAAGCCCCCGTGCTGCTCGCGCTCGGCAAGCGTGAGGTCGAGGAGCGTACCGTGTCCATTCGCCGGCTCGGCGAGAAGGCACAGCAGGTTCTGCCACTGGACGACGCCGTCGCGGCGCTCGACGCCGAGGTCCGCGGCCGGTCAACAACCTAGCCAACCAAAGGACTGCAATGCGATTGATCAGCTTCGAGCATGAGGGGCGCGCGAGCTTCGGGCTCGTCCGCGAAGGCGGTATCGTCGATGCGGGACGGCGCCTCGGCGAGCAGTTTCCGGATCTCAAAGCCGTGCTCCACGCGGGGGCTCTCGACGAGTTACACGCCCTCGAGAACACCGCGCCAGATGTCGGAATGGGAGACGTGATCCACCAGCCCGTTATTCCGAATGCCGAGAAAATCCTCTGCGTCGGCATCAACTACATGGGTCACATCAAGGAAACAGGCCGTGAGCCGCCCGAATACCCGGTAATGTTCACGCGCTTCGCCGACACGTTCGTCGGGCACGATCAGGCGATCGTCAGACCCGCGGTCTCGACGGATCTCGACTACGAAGGCGAGCTTGCGATCGTGATCGGTAAGCCTGCATGGCGTGTCAAGCGCGAGGATGCGCTCGAGCACGTCGCCGGGTACACGTGCTGCAATGAGGGCAGCATACGAGACTTTCAGTTTCACACGATGCAGTTCACGGCCGGCAAGAACTTCTATCGAAGCGGTTCGCTCGGGCCGTGGCTACTTACTGCCGACGAGCAGCCCGATCCGGGGCAGTTCCACTTGCAGACACGCATCAACGGAGAAGTTCTACAGGACGCGCCCGTCAGCGACCTTTGCTTCGGCATCCCCGAACTCATCGAGTACTGCTCGACCTGGACGCCGCTTGCTCCCGGCGACATCATCGTGACCGGCACGCCCGGCGGAGTCGGCCGAGTGCGCAAACCGCCGATCTGGATGAAGCCCGGCGACGTCGTCGAGATCGAGATTACAGGCGTCGGCATCCTGCGGAACACGATCGCCGACGAGGAGCCATCATAGGCGCGA
>JAHEEM010000281.1:2061-3806 GCA_024640695.1 Rhodospirillaceae bacterium
AATCGACATCCGCGGGCTCGGCACGCTGCGCAATTCGATCGTCGATGAGCCCACCGGCTGAAGGACGCCGCCCCAGCCACATTCGGGCCATTGGCCTGGTCTTCTTCTTGCTGCTGGAGGCAGCACCGGCGCAGCCACCGGAGCTCGGCTGGATCGATGAGGCATCGATTCAGAGCGGGGAGATTCTCATCGACTTCGGCGACGACCGCCGCTTCCGCGGGCGCATCCGAGCTGCCACGCTCGTGGCCGCGCCGCCCGAGGCGATCTGGGCTGTCCTGAGCGACTGCGAATCCGCGCCCGAGTACCTCGACAGCGTGCAGAGCTGCGAGCTCATCGAAACGCTCGACGACGGTAACGCGCAAGTATTCAGGCAACGCGCCAAGCTACGTTGGTTCATGCCCAGCTTCGAGCACGAGTTTCGCCTCGACTACGAGCCTTACACACGCATCAGCGTCACACGTGTCAGTGGACCCTTCCAGCAGCTCGACGGCGTCTGGTGGCTCGTGCCGGAATCGCCCGGGCGCACACGTGTCATCTACCGGCTGGATATCGAGCCCGGCCCACTGATTCCGGACTTCATGCTGAGCCGGCCACTGCGCCGTGACGTCCTGAATGCAATGCGCGCCGTTCGCGAGCTCTCCGAGACGAATAATTGAGCAGGGCTCGCTAGCTCGATTCGTCGGACGGTGTAGCTTGCAGGCCCTGGAAGTCGAACAGCTCCGGATCGGCTAGATGGGATGCGCTGACGTTCTGCAAGCTGCGAAACAAGCGCACGGTGCGTCCGGGATCCTCGCGTTCCCAATTGCTCAGCATTGCCTTTATTTGCTTGCGCTGCGCTTGCTCTTGCGAGCCGCATAACCGGCAGGGAATTATCGGAAACTCTCTGCCGCGCGCGTAACGTGCGACCTCCCGCTCCGCGCAGTATGCGAGCGGTCGAATGACAATGTGACGGCCATCGTCACTTAGTAATTTCGGCGGCATCGTCTTGAGCCGCGCACCGAAGAACATGTTGAGAAAAAGGGTCTCCACGATGTCCTCGCGGTGGTGACCTAGCGCAATCTTCGTCGCGCCGAGCTCGGCCGCTACCCGGTACAGAATCCCACGGCGCAATCGCGAGCACAGACCGCACATTGTCTTGCCTTGCGGAATGACGCGCTTGACGACGGAGTAGGTATCCTCCGTGACGATTCGATAGGGCACGCCGAGTTGCTCCAGATAGGCCGGTAGCACGTCGGCAGGGAAGCCAGGCTGCTTCTGATCGAGGTTGACAGCGACGAGCTCGAAGTCCACCGGCGCACGCCGCCTGAGGCTCATCAATAGATCGAGCAACGTGTAAGAGTCCTTGCCACCCGACACGCAAACCATGACGAGGTCGCCTGCTTCTATCATGCCGTAGTCGGCAATCGCCTTGCCTGCCGAGCTACGCAGGCGCGACTTGAGCCGCGCGAGCGTGCGCGAAGACAACGGAGGCTCGTGCGCCGGCTCGCGCTCGGGTCCGGTGCCCAGCGGCAAGCTGATCGGTACAGGTCTGCTACTATTCATGCTTCTATGCCGGGACTGTTCTATCCCGGCCGCAAGTCTAAACGCGCAATACCCGTCATGGACAGCTGGCTGAGCAATCTGGATGCATTAATCGACACACTGCCCGCGTGGGCTATCGGTGCGCTTGGGCTGACCCTACTGGCTATCTTTGCAGTGGTCGTGGACCTGATCGCCAAGCACTATCTCGTCAAGGTGGTGCGCGT
>JAHEEM010000003.1:0-13047 GCA_024640695.1 Rhodospirillaceae bacterium
CGGCGACATTCTGCTTGCGATCTCCACCTCCGGTAATTCTGAGAACGTCCTGCGCGCGATCACAATGGCGCACGATCGCAGCATGGCTGTCATCGCGCTAACGGGCGGGGATGGTGGCAAAATCGCGCAAAAGCTAGAGGCGAGCGACACCGAGATCCGCGTGCCCAGCGGGCGAACCTGCCGAGTGCAGGAGACTCACATACTCGTTATCCACTGCATCTGCGATCTAATCGACGCTGGCTTACTCGGGACCGCATAAATCGGTCGCACCACGGCCGTCGCTTATTTGATAAGTTTGAGCTCGGGCCGGGCTTTGACGGGCTCCTCGCTTTTCTCCTCGACGCCTGCCGGCGTTTCTTCCTCGGCGAAGATCATGCCTTGCCCGTTCTCCTGGGCGTAGATCCCGAGAACTGCCATGACTGGAACTTCGACGTCATAACCAACGCCGCCGAAGCGGGTCTTGAAGCGCAGCGCTTGTCCGCCGAGTTCCAGTCCGTGCGTCGCGGCATAGCCGATGTTGAGGATGATCTTGCCGTCGGCGACATACTGCTGAGGAACGTTGACCCCGGCAGCCGCCGCATCGACAACCACGTGCGGGGTCAGTTCATTATCGATCATCCACTCGTGCATGGCCCGGAGCAAGTAAGGTCGTTTGGGACCTATCTCAGGCATGGATGGCCCGGCACCTACTGCCGCATCTCCTGTTCTAACTCGGTCAGGCTCGCCTGGAAGGACGGCCGGCTGAAGACCTCGTCCATGTATCGCTGTATCGGCTTAGCCTGCGCGGTTAGCTCTACACCATAAATAGGCAAGCGCCAGAGCACGGGCGCGATACTGCAGTCGACTAGAGAGAACTCGTCACTCAGGAAGAAGCGCTTTGCCGCAAAGATCTCGACGCTAGACAAGATACTGTCCTGCAACTCCTTGCGCGCCCGGGTCACGGGCTTACGATCGGCGCCCTCCTCGATCTCCTCTGCCAGTGAGTACCAATCGTGCTCGATTCTGTACAGCGCAAGCCTAAACTGCGCGCGCATTACGGGGTCGACGGGCATGAGCGGTGGATGCGGAAAGCGCTCGTCGAGATATTCCATAATCACCCTCGAGTCGTACAGCACCAAATCCCTATCTACCAAAGTAGGAATACTGTTGTACGGGTTGAGGTCGAGCAGATCCTCGGGCAGGCTGCCTTCTTCGACATCGACAATATCGATGTTAATACTCTTCTCCGCGAGCACGAGCCTAGTCCGATGGCTCCATATATCAGTTGGTTTAGAGAAGAGAGTCATGACAGACCGACGGCTAGCAATGACCGCCATCAATTAAGCTCCTTGGAGACGCGAAACGCGTCAAAAGTCGCGGCACGTTAATGTACATCTTTCCAGATCTCCCGCTTAAGCATATAGGAGATCACCAAGAATAGAAGCAAGAACGCGATAACGCGAACGCCGAGTGCGCGACGTTCGACCTGCATGGGCTCGCCGATATAGTCCAGAAAATTGACGATATCGCGGGCGACCTCGTCGAACTCAGCCTCATTCATGACGCCGGGCCGCAGCTCCTCGAGCTGCGGTTGGGCCGGGGCACCGTCTTCAGATTCCTCGTGAACCAGGCCGCGAATACCCTGGAGTTGCCAGAGAACATGTGGCATTGCCGTATTGGCGAGCCACAGGTTGTTCGCACCCGTCACCGTGGAATCGTCGGCATAGAACCCACGCAAAAAATTATAGACATAGTCCGTGCCGCGGCTCCGCGCAATCAACGACAGATCCGGCGGCGCAACGCCGAACCAACGCACGGCGTCAGCGGCCCGCAGTGAGTTCTGAATGGTGTCGAACGGACGCTCAGTCGTAAACATCAAGTTCTCGGCGAGCTGGCTGTCAGTCAGGCCGAGATCCGCTCCGACACGGTTGTATCGCACGTACTGCGCGGAGTGACACCCCACACAATAGTTGACGACGTACTTGGCGCCGCGTTGCAACGAAGCGACATCACTGACGTCATTATGCACCGGCTCCATTTGCAGGGCTTCACCGCCCGCGTGCTGACCGGCGGCGGCAAGGCTCACTGCGAGCCCGAGCAACAATAAACCCAGTCTAGCGATCATTTCGTCACCCGCGTCGGGACTGGCTTGGTGGTTTCATTCTTAGTGTAGAACGGCATCAAAATGAAGAATGCCAGATAGAGGATGGTAAACACGCGCGCCGCGGTCACATAGGCCCCGGTGGCCGGCTGCAGGCCCAGGAAGCCGAGAACGAGAAAGCTTAAAGCAAATGTGGCGAGCGCGAGCTTGTAAGTCCAGCCCCTGTAGCGAATCGACTTGACGCGGCAACGATCGAGCCAAGGCATGAAGATCGGCAGCATCACGGCAAGGCCCATGAGGGCTACGCCGCCTAACTTGCTCGGGAACGCGCGCAAAATCGCGTAAAACGGCGTGAAGTACCAAACTGGGGCGATATGCTCGGGCGTCTGCAGCGAATTTGCTGGCTCGAAGTTCGCGTGCTCGAGAAAATAGCCGCCCATTTCCGGGGCAAAAAACACCACCGCGCAGAACGCGATCAAGAAGACAACGATGATCACGAGATCCTTGCTCGTGTGATACGGATGAAATGCGACGCCGTCGATGGGCTTGCCACTGGCGTCCTTATGCTCCTTGATCTCGATTCCATCGGGGTTGTTCGAGCCTACCTCGTGCAGAGCCATGATGTGTACGGTCACGAGCAACAGCAGCATGATCGGCACGGCAATGACGTGAAACGCAAAGAACCTGTTCAAGGTGATGTCGGAAATATAGAAATCACCGCGGATCCACTCAGCGAGACCCTCTCCGATGACCGGCAACGCGCCGAACAGCGAGACGATGACCTGCGCACCCCAATAGGACATGTTTCCCCATGGCAACAGATAGCCGAAAAAGCCTTCGGCCATCATGCATAGATAGATCGCCATGCCTATCAGCCAGACCAGCTCTCGAGGCTTCTTGTAGGAACCGTAGAGAAGGGCCCGAAACATGTGTAGGTAGACAACGACAAAGAACGCCGACGCGCCCGTCGAGTGCAGGTAGCGGATCAGCCATCCCCACTCGACGTCGCGCATGATGTATTCGACGGAGGCAAACGCCTCAGCGGCGGACGGCTTGTAGTTCATCGTCAGGAAAATGCCCGTGACGATCTGCAGCACGAGGATGACCGTCGCGAGCACACCGAAGCCGTACCAGAAATTGAAGTTCTTCGACGCGTAGTACTCGGTCGCATGCTCCTTGATCAGCTTGGTCATCGGGAAACGCGCGTCGATCCAGTCGACGAGCGAGCTCATCCCGCGCTCTAGCCTTGCCGTAATATCCGATTCGCGCGCAGCCATTTATGCCGTCCCCGTGTCTGATCCAATGAGCAACGTACCCTCATTGATGAATGCGTAGGGCGGAACCGTCAGATTCGTCGGCGCAGGCACACCGCTGAACACGCGGCCGGCGAGATCAAACCTCGAGCCGTGGCACGGGCAGTAAAAACCACCCACCCAATCGGCGCCGAGATCCGCGGGCGCCACTTCGAATCGCGGAATCGGTGCGCAGCCCAGGTGTGTGCAGACGCCCTCAACGACGAGGAGCTCGGGCTTGATGCTGCGATACTCGTTGGTCGCGTAAACCGGCTGCTGCGAAGCTTCTGAGGCCGGATCCGCGAGCCGCGGGGCCATTTGGTCGAGCGTGCTCAGCATGCTCTGGGTTCGATTCAATATCATGACCGCCCGGCCGCGCCATTCGACCTTGATCAGAGCGCCCGGCTCGACCTTGCTAATGTCGACCTCGACCGGCGCACCGAGCGCGCGAGCCCTTGCGCTGGGCTCGAACGAGGCGACGAACGGCACGGCAGCGGCCGCTATGCCGACACCGCCCGCTATTACCGTCGCCGCCGTTAGAAAATGGCGTCTGTGTAGGTCCGCGTTTTCAGTCATCAAGCGCTCCCTGGCTGACTGGGCGCTAGTTCAGTCAGCCTGCTGATTACTATACCGTCTGGTTGCTTTCGCTTACCGAGATGCTCGAAGCTTTTCAGCCCCTGCCCTGATCGCGCCCGCCGCTGGAATTACCGGAGGTCGGTGAAAAACTGCTAGATTATACACAGCGCGCCGAGGACTTGGCCACCGTGCATGCAGCTTTCGAGGCACGCCGCGGGGCCGCCCCGAGCAGCAGCGACCGTTCTCGCGGAACTCGTCCGTCCTGCGGACGCGGCGCTAAAACTGCGGGCAAAGTCAGTTCGACGGCGCGCGCCTCCATGCTAAATCCCCGCATAGGTTCTAAACTGAGGGTCATGGTGCCCTCGCTGAAGCTGCTGTTATTCGTCGGCCAGTCCGTTGCGGTCGGGTTAGCGTTCGCCTTCGTCGTAGTGGCCTTCAAACCGAATCTGTTGCGTGGGGACATAACCGCGCCCGCGCGGGAGCCGAGCAGTTACGCGACAGCCGTCTCGGCCAGCGCGCCAGCGGTCGTGAACATCTATACGACCGGAATCCCCGGTCAGCGCAGCGGCTTCGGTGGGCAAACTACGAGCGCCGCTGCCGGGCAGGGCCTCGGTTCCGGAGTCGTAATCAGCTCGGAGGGTTACGTCGTCACAAATTGGCACGTCATTCGCGACGCCGATGCAATTGCCGTGCAGCTCGCCGACGGGCGGGTTGCGGCTCCGGAATTCGTTGGTGCAGACCCGGACACGGAGCTCGCGCTCCTCCGAATCGACCTGCCTGACCTGCCGGTTATCGCGCTCGGCCGATCGGACACGCTGGAAGTCGGCGACGTCGTTCTAGCCATCGGCAATTCGTTCGGCCTCAACCAAACAGTCACGCAGGGCATCATCAGCGCGACCGGGCGCGGTCTCGGCGTGA
This sequence comes from Rhodospirillaceae bacterium, assembly GCA_024640695.1. GTDB lineage: Bacteria > Pseudomonadota > Gammaproteobacteria > Steroidobacterales > Rariloculaceae > JAHEEM01. The sequence continues at coordinate 4,867 of JAHEEM010000003.1, forward strand.
CGACCTTCGAGAGCTTCATCCAAACGGACGCCGCAATCAACGTCGGCAACTCTGGCGGCGCCCTCGTCAACGCTCGCGGCGAGCTCGTGGGCATCAACACGGCGGTGCTGGGCGCGCCCTTACGCGACCAGGTCATCCCGGCAGGAATCAGCTTCGCGATCCCCGTTAATCTAGTCCGTGGCGTCATGACCGAGATCATCGATCACGGCCGCGTCATCCGCGGCTGGCTCGGCGTCAGAACTCGTTACGTGCCGGCACTCGACGCCGACGCCTACGGCCTCGACGGCCCCGGCATGGAGCTGCTCAGTGTCGGCGGCCCCGCACAGGCCGCTGGCCTGATCCCCGGCGACATCATCACTCACATCAACGATGAGCGTATGTTGAACCGGCAACAGATGATGAATCTCATCGCCGCAGAGCGTCCCGGGAGCACGATTCGGATTCACGGTTTTCGGCGCGGCGTTGGCCTTTTTCAGACCGAGGCTATCCTGTCGGAGCGGCCGATCTCTTCGCAGCTCGGCGGCTAACCGGCCGCGTAGCGGGCTTTACGGGCTAACTCGGCAGTCGCTTGATGTCGGCGCCGAGCTGCGCGAGCTTCTCTTCGATGCACTCGTAGCCGCGATCGATGTGGTAGATCCGGTCGACAACCGTCGTGCCGCTCGCCGCAAGTCCAGCTAGCACGAGTGAGGCCGAGGCCCTCAGATCCGTGGCCATCACCGGCGCGCCCGTGAGCTCGGCAACGCCCCGCGTAATGGCAGTGTTTCCCTTGATCACCAGATCTGCACCCATTCGCTGCAGCTCCTGCGCGTGCATGAACCGATTCTCGAAAATCGTTTCCGTAATCGCGCCGGAACCCTCGGCGATCGCATTCAGCGCGCAGAACTGCGCCTGCATGTCGGTTGGGAAAGCCGGGTACGGCGCGGTTCGTAGATCGACGGCTTTCGGCCTTCGCCCGGCCATGTCGAGCTCGACCCAATCGCGGCCCATGGTCAACTTGGCCCCGGCCTCGTCGAGCTTGGCCAGCACGGCGTCGAGGTGCTCCGGGCAGGTGTGATTGATCCTGACGCGGCCGCCGGTGATCGCGCCTGCGACTAGATAGGTGCCGCTCTCGATGCGATCCGGCAGCACGGTGTACTCCGTGCCCGCAAGCGAATCGACACCCTGCACGTGGATCGTATCGGTACCGGCGCCCTCGATCCGAGCCCCCATGCTGACGAGAAAGTTCGCCAGGTCGATAACCTCCGGCTCCCGCGCTGCATTCTCTATGACCGTTTCACCGTAGGCCAACGTCGCTGCCATCATGAGGTTCTCGGTGCTGGTCACCGAGACTGTATCGAGGACGAGCCGAGCGCCCCTGAGGCGCTTGGCGCGCGCGCGGATATACCCCTGCTCAATCGCGATTTCAGCGCCCATCGCCCGCAGGCCAGAGACGTGCAGGTCCACGGGCCGCGCACCGATCGCGCAACCACCGGGCAGGGACACATCGGCCTGGCCAAAGCGGGCCAGCAGCGGCCCCAGCACGAGTATCGAGGCGCGCATGGTCTTGACGAGCTCATAGGGCGCAACGAACTCGGTAATGCCGCGCGGGTCGACCTCTAGCCGCACGCCGTCATGAAAAATGATGTCAACGCCCATGCGGCGCAGCAGCTTGACGGTCGTGGTGACATCGTTGAGGTGCGGCACCTTCTTGAGCACGACCGGCTCGTCGGCGAGCAGCGCGGCGGCCAATATCGGCAGCGTGGCGTTCTTTGCGCCGGAGATGTAAACCTGGCCGTCGAGACGGCGGCCACCGCGGATTTCGAGCCTGTCCAACTAGCTCTCGTCGTCGAGACCCTGCGCCTCGTCCGGGGTCAGCGTTTTGAGCGCGAGCGCGTGAATCTCCTGGCCCACGCGCTGGCCAAGCGTGCCGTAGACCATCTGATGCCTTCGCAGGGTGCGCTGACCCACGAAATCCTGCGAGATCACGATGGCGAGGTAATGCCCCTGCCCGTCCGTCGTGACGTCGGCCTTGGCTCCGGGGAGCCCCTGCGTGATCAGCTCTGCAATCTGCGTTGGGTCCATCCGAGTGTCCGGTTGATGATCATCCTCCCAGTCTAACCCAGCGGCGAACCACACCAAACCCAGACGGTGGGCGTCGGGCCTTGCTAGAATAAGATTGACGCACCTGCTCATTCTTCCAATGCCGCTCACCCTAGGCGCCATGATTATCGGCCTCGCCTTGCTTGCCTGGGGAGGCGAGCGATTCATCCTTGGTGCCTCGGCAACGGCACGAAATCTCGGCATATCGCCGGTGCTCGTCGGGCTGACCATCGTCGGATTTGCAACGTCCGCGCCTGAGATGCTGGTGTCAGCGCTCGCCGCGTGGTCCGGCACACCTGGCCTCGCGATTGGTAACGCTGTCGGCTCTAACATCGCCAATCTGGGCCTGGTGCTCGGTGCGGCCGTCTTGCTCCGGCCAATGGTCGCACAATCTCGAACGCTGCGACGCGAGCTGCCCGCACTCCTGGCGAGCACGTTTCTGCCATTCCTGCTACTGCTGGACGGCGAGCTCAGCGTGCTCGACGCGGCGGTCCTGCTCGCAGTTCTCGCAATCCTCGTGTACTGGCTGGCGTTCTTGGGTTACCACACCAGCGTCCTCGACCCAATTCGCGCGGAGTATGCGGCCGAGATTCGCGCGGACCTGACGATGACCAGGGCTGTGCTGTGGCTGATAATCGGCATGGCAGCGCTGCTCGCCGGCGCCGAGCTTCTCGTCCTCGGTGCCACGAGCGCGGCCCGGACGTTCGGCATCAGCGAGGTCGTGATCGGGCTCACCGTCGTGGCCATCGGCACGAGCCTGCCGGAATTCGCGGTATCGATTGCCGCAGCGTACAAAAATGAGCCTGATCTCGTGCTCGGTAACGTCATCGGGTCGAACATCTTCAATATGCTCGCGGTTGTTGGCATTTCAGGCTTGATTGCGCCGCATCGCATCGACCCCGAGCTGCTGACAATGCACTACCCGGTGATGGCCGCAATGACGCTTGGCGTGTTCATACTGACGTACAATCGAGGTCAACGCCGGGGTAGGCTCGGCCGGAGGAGCGGTGCGGCTATATTGGGATCATTCATCCTTTATCACAGCGTCGTGGTCTATCAGGCCCTGGCGCAGTGAAGCGCGACTGTGCACGTAAACCTGAGCAACGTGCTCGGCCTAGCGGTGCTTGCCGCTGCTGCCATCGCAAGCTGGTATTGGAGCCGCGAGGATGCAACGTTTAGCAGGGCTTCAGGCCTCGGCCCTAGCGGTCCGCCGGGCTATTATCTTCGCGACGCAAACATTTCGATCATGGACGAGAACGGGAGCTTGCTTTACGAGATCTCAGCCGACGCGATCGAGGAGCGGCCCGCCGAGAATCGCACCATGCTGAGCGGCGTCTATGTAAGATACAACCCCGCGGCAGAGGTGCCGTGGGAGGTTAGCGCCGACAACGGCGAGATTCCTAGCGACGACCAGTACATCGAGCTCAGCGGCGACGTCGAGCTCGTGTCGACTTCTGAGCCCGGTGGCGAGATCACGATAATTCAGGCACCGAGGATCCGATTGGCGCCCGAAGACTTTCTAGCCTCTACGGACAGCGCGGTCAGCGTGCTGCTCGGCGAGCAACGGCTTGATGCCGTCGGCTTGAGGGCAGATTTGAAGGGCGATTACCTGCAACTAGAATCGAGCGTGCATGGACAGTTCAACCCTTAGCACTTGGCAAGCCACCGTAGCCCTGGCAGGGGCTCTTGTGGCGCTGACGGCGACCGCCGCCGATCCCGCGCCTATCTCACTCGACGCGGAATCCTCTACCTTCAACCGGGAAACTAACCAGGTCGAGTTTAAGCGCCTAAGCATTACCCAGGGAGAGCTGAATATTCGCGCGGACGAAGCGGTCGCAACCGGGCTGGATTTCGAGCAGGGCGAATGGCGGTTCAGCGGCAACGTCCTGCTCATGGCGGAGGGGGCACGCATCGAAGCCAACAGCGCGACGATCACATTCGTGGCAAACTTGCTGCAGTCGGCCGAGCTCGTGGGAACGCCTGCAATGTTCGAGCAAGCCAGCGAGCCTAATGAGGATCCACTGAGCGGCGGCGCGAACCGTCTAGCCTATGACAACGTCGGGCGCGTCATACGCATGCTCGACGGAGCTTGGTTCAGGCAGGGGCCCAACGAGTTTCGCGGCTGCGACCTCATCTACGACCTAGATCGAGCGCAGATCACATCCGGCTCTTCCGACTGCGGCGAGCCGATTTCTATCACCATCGTGCCCCGCAGCGGAGAAGACGAGAGCGAGAGCTCAAGTTCACCATGAACGAGCTCGCGGCGCTCGGGATATCCAAACGCTACCGGTCTCGCGAGGTAGTCAGTGATCTATCGATAAAGATCCGCAGCGGCGAGGTCGTGGGTCTGCTCGGCCCGAACGGTGCGGGCAAAACGACTGCCTTCTATATGATCGTCGGGCTGATTGGCTGCGACAGCGGGAAGATTATCCTGAATGGCGCGGACATTACGCGATTACCCGTGCACAGGCGAGCGCGCAGAGGTTTGGGCTACCTCCCGCAGGAAGCTTCCGTGTTCCGCAAGCTAACCGTTGCCGAAAATATCCGCGCCATACTGCAAATCCGCAACGATCTCGACAGAGGTACACGCCATACAGTGCTCGAGGAGCTGCTCGAGGAGCTTCACATAGGACACGTCCGCGACAGTCTCGGGCTGTCACTGTCAGGCGGCGAGAGACGCCGCGTGGAGATCGCCCGCGCCCTGGCCGCGGAACCGAAGTTCGTGCTGTTGGACGAGCCCTTTGCAGGTGTGGATCCAATCTCCGTGATCGATATCCAAAGAATTATCCGACACCTGAGCGAGCGTGGTATCGGCGTGCTGATCACTGACCATAACGTTCGCGAAACACTCGGAATCTGCGGCTCTGCTTACATACTGAACAACGGCTCGCTGATGGCGGAGGGCTCCCCGAACGAGCTTCTCGCCAATCAAACAGTACGTGAAGTTTATCTAGGAGAAGGATTCTCTTTGTAGGTTAGACTCCAAAGGATGTTGAAGCCCTCTCTCCAGCTGAGACTATCGCAGCAGCTGACTATGACTCCGCAGCTGCAGCAGGCAATTCGCCTTCTGCAGATGCCGGTCATGGAACTGCAGACCCAAATCCAGCAAGCGCTCGACGAGAACGTAATGCTCGAGGTCGACGAGCTTGAGACGCTTACGGGCGATATCGAAACTGCGGAACAGGAGTCGGAGGATCGTGATGAGATAACCGTGGCCATCGAGGCGGAGTGGGCGGATCGGCAGACCATCGATGCGACTCCCGCGGCCACTGGCGCTGAACCGCGCACGCAGCAGGATTATGCGGACCTCTCCGGCGAGACCCTGATCGACCATCTGCTGTGGCAGCTCGAGCTGGAGACCCACGACCCGCGCGCCAACGCCATAGGTCACGCGATCATCGACGCTATCAACGAGGACGGCTACCTCACCGACGATCTGGAGACCATCCACTCGACTCTGCTTCCCGACCTGGATTGCACGCTTGCGGAAATCGAGGACATGCTGGCCCGCGTCCAGCGCTTCGATCCGACCGGCATTGGCGCACGGTCAGTCAGCGAGTGCGTCCTGCTTCAGCTCGCTCAGCTTGCGCCGGATGTGCCCGGTCTTGACCTCGCGCAGCGGATCGCAGAGACCGCGCTCGAGCTCGTAGCGGAACAACAGTTCGGCGCATTGCGGCGTCGGTTCAATGCCTCGGACGAGGAGCTGCACGATGCCATCGCGCTCGTGCGCGGATGCCATCCGCGGCCCGGCGCGGCAATTCAAGCGTCCGGATCCGACTATGTTGTTCCGGATGTGTATGTTCGGCGTGCGGACGGCGTCTGGACCGTCGAGCTGAATCAGTCCATGGCCCCCCGGCTACGGGTAAATCAAAGCTATGCAAATTCGCTCGGGCGCGCGGGCGAGTACGATGTCCTGCGATCTCAGCTGCAGGAAGCGCGCTGGCTGATTCGAAGCCTCGAGATCCGCAACGAGACGCTTCTAAAGGTTGCGCTGACCATCGTTCAGCGCCAGACGGATTTTCTCGAGCATGGCGAGGAACAGATGCGGCCCATGGTATTGAAGGACGTTGCCGAAGCGATCGAAATGCACGAGTCAACCGTGTCCCGGGTCACGACGAATAAATTCATGCACACGCCGCGCGGGGTATTCGAGTTCCGCTACTTCTTTTCCAGCCATCTTTCGAGCGACGACGGCGATCAGTCTTCGGTCGCGGTCCGCGCTAAGATAAAAAAACTCATCGGCGGCGAACCACCCGAACGGCCCTTGAGCGACAATCAGCTCGCAAAGATTCTGTTCGACGAGGGCATCAAGGTTGCGCGCCGAACCGTCGCCAAGTATCGAGAAGGCATGAATATTCCGTCATCGAGCGAGCGCAAGCGAGCTGGCCCGCTAGCCTGATTCGTTAATGATTTTAGAGCCTGCCAACTGCACCACCCCAAACCCCGGAGTAAACAAATGCAATTGACACTGACTGGACATCACATCGACATAACCCCCGCGCTGCGCGACTTCGTTGAGAACAAGCTCGGGCGCCTGGAGAGACATTTCGATAACGTGACCGATATCCACTGCATCCTGACAGTGGAGAAGCTACTGCACAAAGCGGAGGCAACGGCACATCTTGCGGGCGGAACCATACATGCCGATGCGACGTCGGAGGACATGTACGCAGCCATCGACGGGCTCGTAGACAAGCTCGACCGGCAGATCAAGAAGTTTAAAGAAAAACTCACGGATCACCACGCCAGAGAAGCGACCAAAACGAAACTTCGCAGCACTTCTTGATGAACTCGAAGGATACGCGCGTGCTGCGTAGATTTGAGTCGAGACGGCTTGCCCGACCTGCCGGACAGAAGCGACAATTGGGCCAGCGGTTTTCCTATCCACACGGTATTGTGAGATCGGTTCTCCCAATGGAGGAGCCATGCGGCTCATCATAGTCAGCGGTCTATCGGGCTCGGGCAAGAGCGTGGCGCTCAACGTGCTCGAGGACCTTGGCTATTTCTGCATAGACAACATTCCGGTCGCGCTAGTGCACTCGTTCGTTGAGGAGATTCTGCCGCGCCAGGATCCCGCTTATGACTTCGTGGCACTCGGCCTCGATGCGCGCAACGTGCCGGATCTCGTCCAACTGCCGCAGTTGATCCGGGAGCTGCGCAGCAGCGGCATCGCATGTGAGCTCATCTTCTTGCAGGCCGATGACGATATCTTGCTGTCGAGGTTCAGCGAGACGCGGCGAAAGCACCCCCTGACCGGGAGGCAGCTCGGCCTCGTGGAGGCCATCGCCGCAGAAAAGGATCTGTTGAGTCCAATCGTCGATATGGCCGACTTGATCATCGATACGAGCGAGACCAACGTCTACGGTCTGCGCGACCAGATCCGTGAGCGCGTCGGCGGCCGCGAGGCCGACAGCCTATCGATACTCGTGGAGTCTTTCGGTTACAAGCACGGCTTGCCGGCAGAAGCAGACTTCGTGTTTGACGTGCGCTGCCTGCCGAATCCCTACTGGGAGCCGTCGCTGCGCCACCTATGCGGCAAAGATGCGCCCGTAAAGGATTTTCTTAAGGCATCGCCCGCCGTCAATGACATGATCAAAGACATCGTCGGCTTTCTAGGTCGCTGGATACCGCACTATCAGAACTTTCAGCGCCCTTACCTCACGATCGCGATTGGCTGTACCGGCGGTCAGCACCGCTCCGTATACATTGCCGAGGAAGTCGCGGCGACACTGACGGAGAAGCACGGTCCCGTTCACGTGCAGCACCAGGAGCTAAGCTGAAAGCTGCGGGTAAGCGCAGCCGGCGCCTGGGGTCAACCGATCATTATGATTCGGATAGCAGGTCGTGCTTGATGTCCATTCGCACATCGAGCGTATCCGTAGGCTCATCGTACAAGAACGCACGCAGATCGTCTTCCATTTCCATCGCGTCTCTGTAACCCATATCGATGAGCTCGCGTGTATACCCTGATTCGAACAGGAGATAACTAATCAGCTGACCGCCACCTTGGTTCATTGCGCCGAGGCCACGGAGCAATAGACGTATCGGACGCGGCAGCTCGTGCACATGACGCTCGGCTACCGCGCGAAGATCGTCTCGGGG
>JAHEEM010000003.1:13057-46285 GCA_024640695.1 Rhodospirillaceae bacterium
AACAAGGTATCCAACATGTAACCGGCAAGGTGGGCCAGCGTCGGTACATCTCCGGGCTCACCCTCGGGCGGCCGTCTGTCGGGGTGCTCATCGCGCACGCCGACCACGAGAATCCGGTCGGCACCGAGATGGATCGCCGGGCTCAGCGGCACGCGCTGGCGCATCGCACCGTCGCCGTAATATTCACCGGCAATGGGCACCGGCGAGAATACGAACGGCACCGCCGAGCTCGCCATGAGGTGATCCAGATTGATCCGTGTCGGCACGCCGGCGCGACGGACCCGTGACCAGGGCTGATACCCGGGCGCGCCTTGATAGAACGTGACCGAGCGCGCCGCCGAATAAGCCGACGCGGTCACTGCCAGCGCTTTGATCTGATTGCGATCGATTGCCCGCTGAATGCGATCAAAATTGATATTTCTGGACAGCAACTCGCGCAGCGGCCTGGCGTCGAGCAGAAATTCGGGGTTGCGCACGCCGAGCCCACCGAATACGAGCGCCGCGAACCAGTGCAGGCTCGATTTCAGCATTGTCCAGCCGTCCGCGCGATAAACCTGCTCGGCGTGAAAGTTCGCCCAGACACGCTCTAGCTCACCGACTCCGACGCTGAAGTTAGCGGCCCGGGTTGCGAGCACGGTCGCGCTGATCGCGCCAGCCGAGGTTCCGGCAATAACAGCGAACGGATTGGGTGCGTTCTTCGGCAACACGCGCGCAATCGCCTTGAGCACTCCGACCTGATAAGCACCGCGGGCTCCTGCGCCTGGCAGGATCAGGGCTTTGGAGAGACCTTCAGCCAAGACAGCCTCCGCTGGCTGCATCCTCCTGCGGCACCTCGATGATCTGCAGGGTGTTCGTCTGTCCCTGCACGCCACGCATCTCACCCGTCGTGAAAAGCACGAGATCACCGCCGGCAATGACGCCCTCCTCGCGCAGCACCTTGAACGCCTCCAGATGCACGGTCGCGGCATCAGTGTGCACGATGTCGAACGGCGCTGGATACACGCCACGATATAGCCGCACGCGATTGCGAGTCGCCTCGTGGCGCGTGAACGCATAGATGGGGATATCCGATCGCACCCGCGACATCCACAGTGTCGTGGCGCCCGACTCGGTCAAGGCGATGATCGCCTTCACCCTGAGATGGTTAGCGATATACATCGACGCCATCGCAATAGCCTCGTCCACACGCTCGAAAACGTCTTCGAGCCGGTAGTTCGTCGCGCGGCGGAAGCTCTCGTGCTTCTCGGCGCCGACACAGACCTCGCTCATGGTGCGCACGGCCTGCACCGGGTAGTTACCCACGGCCGTCTCGGCCGACAGCATCACGGCATCCGTTCCGTCCATGACGGCATTGGCAACATCGGATACCTCCGCACGCGTCGGCGATGCGTGGTTAATCATCGACTCGAGCATCTGAGTTGCTGTTATCGACACTTTATTGCGCATTTTCGTCCGCCGAATTAGCCCCTTTTGCAGGCCCGTCAGCGCCGCGTAACCAACCTCCACTGCAAGATCGCCTCGGGCGACCATGATCACATCACTGGCGTCGATGATCCCGTTGATATTCTGCACGGCCTCGGCACGCTCTATTTTCGCCACAAGATGGGCATGCCCGTCGGCAGCTCGCAGCAACGTGCGGGCTTCATTGATGTCCTCGGCACTGCGTGCAAACGACACCGAGACGAAATCGAAGCCAAGCTCGGCAGCAAGCTTGATGTCGGCACGATCCTTGTCCGTCAGTGCTGGCGCTGACAATCCGCCGCCCTGCTTGTTCAGCCCCTTGTGATCAGCAAGCTCACCGCCTTCACGAACGATGCACTGCACGCGGCTGTCGCTGACCGCCTCGACCTCGAGGACGATCTGTCCATCGTCGAGCAATAGCAAGTCACTGGGCTTTACATCCTTGACCAGCCTGCGGTAAGCGACGCCGACAGTCTCAGCGGTGCCGGCGAGCGGGTCCATGTCGGTGTCGAGCACGAATGGCTGCCCTGGCACGAGCGAGACGAAGCCGTTGACAAAGGATTCGATTCGAATCTTCGGCCCTTGCAGGTCGCCCATAATCGCGACATTTTGGCCGACACGTCTACCCGTATCCCGCACTCTCGCGACGCGCTCCCGCTGCTCGTCGGCATCACCATGCGAAAAGTTGATCCTCAAAACGTCGGCGCCCGCGGCAATGAGCTTTTCGAGTACCGCGGGCTCATCTGTAGCGGGTCCCAGCGTCGCCACAATCTTGGTTCGGCGACGTCGCGTCGCCCCTTCCTTGGTGATATCCACTGCTCTACTCCGAGTTCGAGGCGTTGACGAGAATCAAACGGAAGTCGTTGACATTGGTTCGCGTCGGACCGACCTTTAGTAACAGCTTACACCGATCAAAATAATCGTAGGTACAGTTGCTCTTGAGCGCGATCTCCAGATCAGCGCCCAGTGCCCGGCCGCGCTCCAGAAGACCGGGCACGACGAGTCCGCCAGCGTGATCGCCATTGCCGTCGATGCCGTCTGTATCCGCCGCGAGCGCGAATACCCTGGGGCATCCCGCGAGAGTCAAAGCCAGGCTACTCAGATATTCCAAGTTGCGTCCGCCGCGCGCGCCAGGGTTGCCGACGACGACGCTCGTCTCACCACCCGACAGAAACGCATGCCGGCCGCCGTCGCGCGCGGCCGCTAGCACCAGTCGGGCGTGCGCGGCACCGAGCTCCCGGGCGGGCTCGGCAAGATCGTCGCCTAGCCGGCTGACGCCGAAGCCGCTCGATACCAGCCAGGCCTCGGCGGCATCTAATGCGGTCCCAGCATTGGCGATGATCTCGCTCCGATCCCGCACAAACTCAGCGTCGCCGGGTTTGGGCGTCTCATTCCCGGGCGCGCTCAAGACAGCGTGCAGGCTGGCGTCTATCGGGCACTGAAAACGTTTCAAGACGGTAATCGCATCGGCCTGCGTCGTCGGATCTGGGATCGTGGGTCCCGAGGCGATATCGGCGAGGCTATCGCCGGGGACGTCCGATATCGCTAGGGTATGCACGCGAGCCGGGTGCGCGAGCTGCGCGAGCCGACCGCCTTTGATGGCCGAGAGGTGCTTGCGGACGGTATTGATCTCGCGTATGTCCGCGCCGGCGTGCATGAGCCTCTCGGCGATACCGCGTTTCCGACCCAGTGTAATGCCCGGTAGCGGAGCGGCCAATAAAGCAGACCCCCCGCCCGACACCAGAAACCACAACGTCTCATCAAGACGCAACGAGCTCGCGAGCGCAATCATTCGCTCAGCAGCGACGCGGCTCGCAGAGTCCGGCGCCGGATGGCCGGCCTCGAGCACCTCGATCGCGCCGGCACTCTCACCAGCTTCGAGCCCATGCCCGTAGCGCGTGACAACAAGCCCGCGCGCGTTACCACCCGCGGCGGCGTTGAAGGCCAGCGCCATCTCCGCCGCAGCCTTACCGGCACCGAGCACGAGCGCGCCGCCGGCGCCCGGCTCGCCTGGCCGCAGGTGCAGGCAGCGAAGCGCCGAGGCCGCATCGACCGCCCGCTCGAATGCGCCCAGGAGAACCCGGATTTCTGGAACAGCTAGATCGGTGGCCGCTAGATCGGGCTTAGCGCGCATGTTGCAGCGTAACTCCGGGGTCGCGAGTGATTAGCTGAATCACACCGCACAGCACAGTCCTTGGGACGCCGACCTCGGGCCTTCCTGCCGCAGGCACGACGCCCAGAGCGCGGCGAGCGACTGTTCAGAGATGCCGGCTCATGCACGCGCCTCGAGAATCTCAACAGCCGGGAGCTTCTTGCCTTGCAGATACTCGAGAAAAGCGCCGCCGCCGGTCGAGACATAAGAGATGCGATCGGTCACTCCGAACTGCTCGATGGCCGCTAAGGTATCGCCGCCGCCCGCAATCGAGAACCCAGGGCTTGCAGCGACGGCTTCGGCGATGCGCTGCGTGCCCGCCGCGAACTCGGGGTGCTCGAACACGCCAACAGGACCGTTCCACAGTATCGTCCCGGCGCTACCGAGCAGGTCCGCATAGCTCGCCGCAGTCGTGGGGCCTATGTCGAGGATCATGTCGCGGTCGCGGACCTCCCCAAGGGCTCTGATCGCGCCCTTGACCTGCTCGTCAAGGCTAGGTCCCACCACTAGATCTGTCGGCAGGGGCACTTGCGCGTCGCCGAACTCCCCATCCAGGAGCTGGCTCGCGAACGCCAGCATGTCCGCTTCGTACAGAGAGTTCCCGACGTTAGTCCCGCGGGCCGCCAGTAGCGTATTGGCTATGCCGCCTCCAGGAATCAAAATATCCACCTTGGACGCGAGCGCGCTCAGAATCTCGAGCTTGGTAGAGACTTTCGACCCACCCACAATTGCGACCACTGGGCGGGCGGGATTCTTGAGCGCGCGGTCGAGTGCCTCGAGCTCACCGATCAGAAGCGGCCCCGCGCAGGCAACAGGCGCGAACTGGGCGACACCGTAGGTACTGGCCTGCGCGCGATGCGCCGTGCCGAAAGCGTCCATAACAAACACGTCGCAAAGCGCAGCAATGCGGCGTGCGAGCTCCTCGTCGTTTGCCTTTTCGCCGACCTCGAAGCGTACGTTCTCGCACAGCACGACCTCTCCAGGCGCCGGCGGGCCGGCGTGCAGCCAGTCCTTCACCAGCGGCACCGGGCGGCCGAGCAACTCTGTCAGCGCCGCGGCGATCGGCGCGAGCGAGTTGGCAGCGTCGAACACGCCCTCCCTGGGGCGGCCCAGATGAGAAAGCACCATGACTCGCGCGCCGGCGGCGGCAGCGCGCGCTATCGTCGGCAGCGCCGCACGCAGGCGCTTGTCGCTTACTACGCGGCCGTCCTTGATGGGCGCGTTGAGATCCTCACGTATCAGGACTCTGAGGTCGGCGAGATCCAGGTCCGCCATGCGCTTGACAGCCAGCGTCATTTATCGTGTCTCCGGGATGCGCCGAAGGGCAACGGGCCCACACAGAGCTAGGGGCATGTCGCCGCTAGCGCGCATTGAACAGCGCCAGCGCGGTGTCGAGCATACGATTGGAAAATCCCCACTCGTTGTCGTACCAGGCGCAAACCTTGACCAGCTTGCCGTTCAATACTTTCGTAAGTCCGGCATCGTAGGTCGAGGATGCCGGATTGTGATTGAAGTCGATCGATACCAGCGGCTCGTCGGTGAACGCAAGCACTCCTTTCAAAGGTCCGTCGGCAGCAGACCGAACGGCCGAGTGAATCGCCTCCACGGTCGTTGACTTGGAGGCCGTGAAGGTCAGGTCAACAACGGATACATTGATCGTCGGCACCCGAATCGCGAAGCCATCAAGGCGGCCGTTGAGCTCGGGCAACACGAGGCCGACAGCTGCGGCGGCGCCGGTCTTGGTCGGAATCATCGACTGGGTCGCTGAGCGCGCCCGGCGCAGATCCGAGTGATAGACATCGGTGAGCACCTGGTCGTTAGTGTAAGCGTGGATCGTGGTCATGAGGCCTTGCTCGATGCCGACCTCTTCGTGCAGGACCTTGGCAAGCGGCGCGAGGCAGTTGGTTGTGCACGAAGCGTTGGAAATCACTTCGTCACTGGCCTTCAGCACCGTGTGGTTGACGCCATAGACGACCGTCGCGTCGATATCTTTACCCGCCGGCGCAGAAATGACGACCTTGCTCGCACCTGCCTTGAGGTGGCCCGACGCTTTCTCTTTCGTAGTGAACAGGCCCGTGCACTCCATCACGAGATCTACCCCGAGCTCCTTCCAAGGCAGCTTGGAGGGATCGCGCTCAGCGCAGACTCGGATGCGATCTCCGTCGACGATTAGCTCGTTGTCACCAACCTCTACATCGAAAGGAAACGGCCCGTGCGCCGTATCGTAGCGAGTCAAGTGAGCGTTGGTCTTGGCATCGCCGAGGTCATTAATCGCTACAACGGCAAGCTCGCCGCGACGCTGACCCTCGTACAAGGCCCGCAGCACCATTCTGCCAATTCGGCCGTAACCATTGATCGCTATCTTAATTGCCATCTGAGTCTCCTGAGTCAAATAGTTGCTGCGTCCATGCGGCACCCCACCGCAGACACTAGCATCACGCGAGCAGCTCGCGGGATGCCGCGCTGACCGCCTCGGCCGTGATGCCGTAATACTCGAACAAAGTCTTTGCGGGTGCGGACTGGCCGAACCGGTCGATCCCGATCACGCGGCCGTTGCCCCCAATGTAACGCCACCAGCTGTCGCTCGTCGCGGCTTCTATCGCTAACCGCGCTCCGCCACTAGGTAAAACGTGGGCACGATAAGCGGCATCCTGGCGGTCGAAAACCTCGGTGCACGGCATTGCAACGACGCGAACGCGGCGACTTTCCGCGTGCAGTTGCCGCGCCGCCGCGACAGCCAGACCGACCTCCGAGCCGGTGGCTATCAGTATGAGCTCAGGGTCGCCATCGACATCCAAGAGCACATAGCCACCGCGCGATATCGCATCGATCTGATCCGCCGTGCGCGGCATATGCGGCAGATGTTGCCGACTCAGAATCAAGCTTGTCGGCCCGTCCCTGCGCTCGATCGCAGCGCGCCATGCGACAGCGGTCTCCACAGCGTCACACGGCCGCCAGACGTGCATATTGGGCATCGCGCGCAGACTAGCGAGGTGCTCGATCGGCTGGTGTGTCGGACCATCCTCGCCGAGCCCGATAGAATCGTGGGTGAGCACAAGAATCGACTGCGCCTTCATAAGCGCGGCCATGCGCAGCGCGTTGCGCGCGTAGTCCGAGAAAACCAGGAACGTCCCGCCATACGGAATAAATCCGCCGTGCAGACCAAGCCCGTTCATGATCGCAGCCATGCCGAATTCGCGGACACCGAAATGAATATAGTTGCCCGCCGGGTCTGAACCAGTGATCACCTTCGAGCCGGAATGATAGGTATTGTTTGAGCCGGTCAAGTCCGCTGAACCGCCGATGAGCTCGGGCAGTCGTGGCGCGTAGCCCTCGAGCGCGCGCTGCGAGGCTTGCCGAGTCGCGGTGCCTTTGGCCTCACCTGCTACGCCCGCAACCAGCTCCGCGGCCAGCGGCTGCCAGTCAGACGGCAACTCGCCGCGCATCCGCCGCTCGAACTCGGCTGCCAGATCCGGGAACTTGGCCCGATAACCATCGAAAATCACCTGCCACTCGGCCTCGAGCCGCTGCCCTCGATCTCGCGAATCCCAGGCGGTCTTGATCTCCTGAGGAATCACGAAAGGCGGGGATTGCCAACCGATGTTCGCGCGTGTCGCTGCAATTTCTTCCGCACCCAGCGGAGCACCGTGGGCGGCTTCACTGCCTTGTTTGTTGGGCGCTCCCCAGCCAATGACTGTCTTACAGCAAATCAGCGTCGGCCGGACCCGTTCTGCCTGCGCGGCATCGATGGCGCGCGCGACGGATTCAGCATCGTGGCCGTCGACCGCATCGATCACGTGCCAGCCATACGCGCGGAAACGGGCTGGCGTATCGTCCGAGAACCAACCCTCAGTGTTCCCGTCGATGGAGATGCCGTTGTCGTCATAAAAGGCAATCAGCTTGCCAAGCTTGAAGGTGCCGGCCAGCGCACACGCTTCGTGCGACACGCCTTCCATCATGCAACCGTCACCAAGGAAGACGTAGGTGTAGTGATCGACGATCTCCGCGCCGGGCCGATTGAAAGTCGCCGCGAGGACCTTTTCTGCAAGCGCCATACCAACTGCGTTGGCCATGCCCTGGCCGAGTGGACCGGTCGTCGTCTCCACACCAATATCCAGATCGCGCTCGGGGTGCCCTGCGGTCCGCTGACCGAATTGACGGAAGTTCCGCAGCTCATCGATGCTCAACGGATAGCCCGACAGATGCGCAACTGAATACAGCAGCATCGAGCCATGACCGTTGGAGAGCACAAAGCGATCACGGTTATGCCAACGCGGATTGGTCGGATTATGCTTGAGGTAGTCGTTCCAGAGGACTTCGGCAATGTCAGCCATGCCGAGCGGCATTCCAGGATGGCCTGAGCGGGCTTGCTCCACAGCATCCATGGATAGGGCCCGGATCGCGTTCGCAAGACGCCGCCTTGGCGGCCTCATGGCGTCCGCCGATTGTGATTAGTCAGCGACATGGGGTATTACGATGGTGGAGGTAAATTCGAGGCCGGAATTGTCTCTCAGCGGGGTCACTCTCCGCAACTGCCGGCAGAAGCGGCTGATCTGTGAGCCAGTGCCGTCCGCCTCATATGATTTTACGTATCATCACTGCATTCAGCTACTTACCGGCGAATAATGAAGACTGAGGAAAGCAAAGCTGCCGCAGCCGTGCTGCTACAGATTACCGATCCGCACCTGCATGCGAATGCTGCTGCCAAGATGCGTGGCGTGAATACCTATGAGACGTTTCTTGCCGTGCTGGAGCAGGCGCGGGCGGGTGGCCTTTGGCCTCCGGATGCGATTGTGGCCACAGGCGACCTGGTTCAAGACGAGAGCCGCGAAGGCTACGAGCGTTTCAGATCGTGCCTCGACGCGCTCGAGGTCCCAGTGTTGTGCATCCCCGGCAATCACGACGATCCTGCGCTCATGGCCGAGGTGCTCGCCGAGCCACCCTTTCAAGTCTGCGGCGATACAGCACTCGGCGCCTGGCGGGTCGTCCTGCTGAGCACATTCGTCAAAGGCGAGGACACCGGCGCGGTTGGCGGGCTCGGACTCTCCGAGCTCGACCGAACGCTCCGCGCTCATCCCGATGAGCCGACGCTCATCTGCATGCACCACCAGCCGGTTCCGATGGGAAGCGCATGGTTGGATGGCGTCGGCCTCATCGACGCCAAGGAGTTTCTTGAGCTTACCGATCGGCATTCACAGATACGCGGCATTATCTGGGGACACGTTCACCAGGCCTCGGATCGAACTCGCGGCGACGTGCGCCTGCTCAGCGCACCCTCAACGTGTGCCCAGTTCCTACCCGGTAACGAATTCTTCGCGCTAGACAACGCTCCGCCTGGCTGCCGCTGGCTGAGCCTGCATCCCAACGGACGAATCGAAACGACACTGGACTGGCTGAAGTCGCGGGGCTGACCGGTGCGCTTGCGACACCTCATCGCCGCAACGCTATTAATCGCTGCCAACGCCCAAGGCGACCCGGTCGCGTGGAAGATCTCCACGGATTCTGCAACCCAGATTTGGCTGCTCGGCTCCGTGCACTACCTCCGTGAGCAGGACTACCCGCTACCGGCGATCATTGACGAGCTCTACGATCAGGCCGATGCGCTCGTCATGGAGATCGATCTCGATGACTTGGATCCGGCTATCGTCCAGACGCGCTTTCTGCAGGCGGCAATGCTGCAAGGAACCGAACCGCTCAGCAGCGTGCTCGACGCGGACGTCTATGCGGCTACTCAGACGACGGCGCGCAGCCTCGGCCTCGACCTTGCAGCATTCGAAGGCTTCGAGCCGTGGCTAGTTGCGCTGACCCTCATGGACCTCGGCATGGCGCGCCTCGGCTTTCGTGCGGAGCAGGGCCTGGAGCAGCACCTGCTGCAGCGCGCTAGCAAAGATGGCAAAGACGTGCGCGGCCTCGAGACGCTCGCCGCTCAAATCAGTGTATTCGACGAGTTGACGCTCGCCGAGCAGCAGGCACTACTCGCGCAAACACTCGAAGAAATCCGTTCGCCCGAAAGCGACATGGGCGAGCTGATCGCGGCGTGGCGCAGCGGAAGTCTCGACACACTCACGGGAAAACTTTCCGCATCGTTTAGCGAGTTTCCGGGCCTATATGAGACGCTGGTCGTCGAGAGAAATCGGCACTGGGCCGCCGAGCTCGAGCGGCTTGCCGATGAGCCGGGACGCTATCTCGTGGTTGTCGGCGCCCTGCATCTGATCGGCGCAGACAACGTCATCGGCCTGCTGCGCGCACGCGGCATCGATGCCGTGCCAATAGCAGCGCGTTAAGCGTCGGTCAGCTCAAATCTCGGTAAGCTCGAAATCTTCCTTGCCTGCGCCGCAGTCTGGGCAACGCCAGGATAGCGGGATATCTTCCCAACGCGTGCCTGGCGCGATGCCTTCCTCGGGAAGCCCCTCGGCCTCGTCATAGATGAAGCCACAGATCAGGCACATGTATCGCTTCATTTGCTCGCCGGTCATAGTCATCGGTCGCTCTTAGCTCGGTGTGGATTCGATCTGCCCGAGATGCGGCGGCAGCAGCTCTAGACGCTGCCGGGCATCCGTAATCTCGAGCAATGATTGTTTGGTCTGCGCCGGAATCGGCAGAATCTCCGCTAGGCGATATCCAACCCAAGTGGCGTCATCGAAGAACTTCGGTATGCGCTCATACTGTGCGCCGAGATCCTCGATGAGCTCCTCGAGCAATCGGCTCAAAAAGCGAAACTCCTCGGGCATTGCCAACCTGGGCTCGGCCTCGAGCACATCGAGCTCGCCGAGGTAAAGGCGATCCGCCTGCTGCCGCCAGCGTCGTATTCGAAAGCGTTCGCGGCCTTCAGCCGCAATGCCGAGCAAGCCGTCGTGGCCCTGGCTCCAATCGACGATCTCCGCGACGGTGCCCGTCGATACGAAATTAGCCGCACCAAGCTCAGACCCAGCGTCGATTAAAACGACACCGAATCCGTGCGCTTCGCGCATGCAGCGGCTGATCATGCTGAGGTAGCGAGGCTCGAAGATCCGCAGCTGCAAGGGACCTCCGGGAAACAGAATCGTGCTAAGCGGAAAAAGCGGCAGCTCCATCGTGATCACGATTCCGGCGGCTCTATGCCTATGCCTGCACCGTGTCCGGGCGGTCACTCTTAAGTGCTTGCTGGAGCAAACGCGGCACTCCTTTGAAATCGCCGTTTGACATAAATACGACCTGATCGCCGCTGACTAGGTGAGCGAGCAGCATCGAGAGCAGCTCATCTGCATCCGACGCGACGCTGAGCTTGGCACCCAACGGCGCAAGCACCGACTCCGGATTCCAGGACAGGTCCTTGGAAGCCAGCACGAATACACTGTCCGCATCATCGAATGCCTTGCGCAACGCATCTCTATGCACGCCGAGACGCATGGTGTTGGAGCGCGGCTCGACGACGGCAATGATGCGCTGATCGGTCTTCTGGCTCCGCACCGCCTCCAAGGTCTTCACTATTGCGGTCGGATGATGTGCGAAGTCCTCGTAGAGAGTAATGCCTTCGATGACAGCACGCTTGTCCAGGCGACGCCTCACGCCCTGGAACTGCGCCAGGGCCTCGAGCGCGACGTCTATGCTAACTCCCGCATTAACCGCTGAGCTGATCGCCGCTAGCGCGTTCTCGAGATTGTGCCTGCCGAGTAATGCCCAGTCGGTTTGCCCGACCACTTCGCCGCGATGGGCCACGCTGAATCTCGACTTAACGCCTATGAGATCGTAATTCGCTGACCAGGTAGCAGCGCTGTCGTCCGCGCTGAAAGTCTCTACAGGAGTCCATACGCCACGGTCGAGCAGCGTATCGATGTTGGCATCCCCGCCGTGCGTGGTGATCAGGCCTTCGCCGGGAACGGTCCGGACGAGCTGATGAAACTGCCAGATAATGGCATCCAGATCCGGATAGATGTCGGCGTGATCGTACTCGAGATTCGTGATCGCCAAAGTCTTGGGCCGATAATGGACAAACTTGGCTCGCTTGTCGAAGAATGCCGTGTCGTACTCATCCGCCTCCACGACGAAGTACTTCGACTGCCCGAGCCGCGCGGATATCTTGAAGTTGTTCGGAACACCGCCGATCAGAAACCCCGGCGACAAGCCCGCGTAGTCAAGGATCCAAGCGAGCATGCTCGCAGTCGTCGTCTTACCGTGTGTGCCTGCGACACCAAGTACCCACTTACCCTTGAGCACGTTGTTGGCGAGCCACTCCGGACCCGAGTAGTACGGCAGGCCCGAGTTCAGCAAGGCCTCGACTGCCGGGTTCCCGCGCGCCATGACGTTGCCGACGACTACGCAATCCAGATCGCCCTCGATCGATCGGCCGTCATAGCCCTGATGCAGCTGGATACCAAGCTTCCTTAGCTGCGTGCTCATGGGCGGGTAAACGTTCTCGTCGGAGCCCGAGACCTGATGGCCGGCTGCCTTCGCAAGGGCGGCGATCCCGCCCATGAACGTGCCGCAGATTCCGAGTATATGAATACGCATTAGTTGGGGGACGGAAAGAGGAATTCGCCGAGCATCATCGAGCTGACGACATACCCTATCATGATCATTACGCCCACGATATATGGACGATCCAGGGCTCGTGCCAACACGAATCCCGCGATGTCGATCGACCATAGCAAAATCAGCAGCAGTACCGAGGTCGCCAGCACCTCCGACGCAGTGCCGTCGGACTCGGCCGACCGGGTCAGCAGCAACGGCAAGGCAAGGCAGCTCAGAAAAGTCTCTGCGCCGAGCACCGCGGTCACGGTCTGCCAGAAGCGACCACTCCGGCGCACGACCCGCAGCACGATGCCGAAAAACGCCAGATACAACGCGACGTCGACAATCATCGCGCTCATCGCGCGGCTCAGCGGCCAACTGATTTGCAGCGCCAGCACGCTTACGGTCAGATAGCTCGCGAGGACGATACCGAAAAGAAACCGCGACGCCGGCAGCGCATCGGGACCCTTTCGATGTAAAGCAATATCAACGAAAATTAAGGCGAGCCTGCTCACTCCGATATACTCCTGCCGCGCCGACCTCTAGAACTCGGCCGTACGATCATAAACCACGGTTACGCTCACTCACTAAGCACGCACATGCAGGAACTGTATATCGATAACAACGCCGCGTTGCGCGACTACCTCGTGTCGATCGCGAGCGCGACGACGCTGGCGATCGACACCGAGTTTGTCCGGGAGAAGACCTATTATCCTCAGCTTTGTCTCGTGCAGATCGCAACCCCAGACTCGATTGCATGCATCGACTGCCTCGCGCCCATCGATCTCCCGTCTTTCTACGACCTACTGCTACGCGAGGGCTGCACCTGGATCGTGCACAGCAGCCGCCAGGATCTCGAGGTCATTTATCAGCACACGCAGCGCCTACCGGACCGGCTCATCGACACACAGATTGCCGCGGGTCTCGTCGGCTACCCGCCACAGATCGGCTTACAGGACGTGCTCGCAAAGCAGCTCGGCGTCGAGCTCGCCAAGGAATACACGCGGACGGACTGGAGCCGCCGGCCGCTGCCCGAGGCAGCAATTGCGTATGCGCGCGACGACGTCCGCAGCCTCCACGCGTTGTGGTCGGCACTCGCAGCGACGCTTGAGGAACTCGGGCGCCTCGAGTGGCTCGAGCAGGACTGCGCGCAGTTGACGAGCCAAGCACCAATCACGCCGCCAGAGCAAATCTGGGCGCGCCTCAAAAGCCTGCGTAGGCTCGACGTGGCAGGGCGTAGCGCCGCGCTCGTGCTAGTCGAGTGGCGCGAGCGCCGCGCACAGTCGCGTGATCGACCGCGTCGCTGGATGCTCGGTGACGAGCAGCTAATTGCAATCGCGCGCGCGCGGCCCGGCTCACTCGACGCCCTGCGCGCCGTGCCCGATCTGCCTCCTCGGCTCATAGAGCACGCCGGCGCAGAGCTGCTGGCAGCGCTTGCCGAAGCCGATACGCCCGCCAACCGAGCGCGGGCGGAGCTTATCGCCGACGACGAGCCGCCCGACAAGCGGCGGCTTCGAGAGCTGCAGGCGACGGTCAAGGACCGCGCCACAAGCCTCGGGATCAATCCGGAACTCTTGGCCACGAAACAGGAACTGCTCGAAGTGTTGTTTGGCCGACTGCCGGTTCGCATCGCCTCGACCTGGCGCGCCACTGCGCTGCGCGGGCTACTGGACGTTAATGCCTAGGGCGGCGAGAAAGCGAGCGTAGACTTCCTCGACACTGCCCCGAGCTTCGACTACTCGCAGCAGTCCCGCGTCGCGATAGTGGTCTACGAGAGGCGCCGTCTCACTGTCATAAACCTTGAGCCGCCGACCGATCGTCTCTTCGTTATCGTCGTCGCGCTGCAGCAGCTCGCCGCCTGCGGCGATGCACTCATCCAGCTCCGCCTTGCTCGAGAAATAAACGTTGAGGACTTTGCCCGTCTTCGAGCATGTCCGCCGCCCGGTAAGGCGCTTCATGAGAATCTCGAAATCCACTCGCATGAGCACGACCGCGTCCAGCGCTTGACCAAGCTCGGCGAGCATCGCCTCCAAGGCGCGCGCTTGCTCGAGATTCCGCGGAAACCCGTCCAGCACGTAGCCTGCAGCTGTGTCCGGCTCGGCAAGCCGCTCGCCTATCATGCCGAGAACAATTTGATTCGACACCAACGCCCCGGCGTCCATTGCAGCTTTGGCCTCTAGCCCAAGTGCCGTGCGTTGCGCAACGGCCGAGCGCAGCAAATCGCCAGTCGAAAGCTGCGTGAACCCGTGCTCGGCTTGCAGCCGCTGCGCCTGAGTGCCCTTACCCGACCCGGGCGCTCCTAGCAAAACGATTCGCATAACATTTCTCCAACGGCGCGTGATTGATGCGCGGCGGACGCGTAAACTATATCGTGGTACACGCACCGTCAAACTGGCGATAATGGCAATCGTGCGCATCACGCTCAACGTACCAGCGGAGAAGACTAGATTGACCAAGAATGCCTTCTATGCTCAATCCGGCGGCGTTACAGCAGTCATCAACGCCACAGCCTGCGGAGTGCTCGAGTCAGCGCGCAAACATAAGAACAAGATCGGCAAGGTGCTTGCCGGCAGGAACGGCATCCTCGGCGCCCTGACCGAAGATCTCATAGATACGAGCAAGGAATCGGCGAAAGCGATCGCCGCGCTGCGCCACACTCCGGGCGGCGCTTTCGGCTCGGCGCGCTACAAGCTCAAAGGCCTCGAGGAGAACCGCGCCGAGTACGAGCGCCTCATCGAAGTCTTCCGGGCGCACGACATCGGGTACTTCTTTTATAACGGCGGCGGCGACTCAATGGACACCGCGCATAAGGTATCGCAGCTCAGCAAGAAACTCGGGTTTCCCATCACCTGCATTGGTATCCCCAAAACGGTCGACAACGACCTGGCCGTTACCGATGTGTGTCCGGGCTTCGGATCGGTCGCAAAGTATGTCGCCGTATCAACATGCGAGGCCGCGCTCGATGTTGCGTCTATGGCCAAAACCTCGACTAAGGTATTCATACTCGAGGTCATGGGCCGGCACGCAGGGTGGATCGCTGCAGCAGCTGGACTCGCAGGGACGACGCCCGCGGAGCCGCCGCACGTGATCTTGTTCCCCGAGTCGCCGTTCGACGAGCGCGCCTTCCTGACACGTGTGAAGCACAGTGTCCAGCGATACGACTACTGCGTCATCGTGGTCTCCGAAGGCGTGCGCCATCCGGACGGGCGCTTTCTCGCCGAGTCCGGGAAGCGCGATGCGTTCGGCCACGCCCAGCTCGGCGGCGCTGCAACTACGGTCGCTGCCATCGTCCAGGATCATCTCGGCTACAAATACCACTATGCGATTGCTGATTATCTGCAGCGCTCGGCACGCCACATCGCTTCGAAGGTCGACGTCGAACAAGCGTATGCAGTAGGCCGGCGCGCTGTCGAGCTCGCCCTGGCTGGAGAAAACGCTGTCATGCCCACGATCATCCGCGAATCTGACGCGCCCTATCGCTGGAAGCTCGGTCACGTCGCCCTCGGCAGGGTAGCGAATCGGGAGAAGAAGCTGCCCCGCAGCTTTATCAGCAGGGACGGTTTCGCCATCACGCCCGCGTGCCGACGCTACTTGCAGCCGCTGATCGTAGGCGAGGACTATCCGCCCTACCGCAATGGGCTGCCCGCTTATGTAGCCCTCAAAAACAAGTCCGTGGCGCGACGGTTGAAAAATAAGTTTGTGCTAACATAGCGCCCGCCGCTCGGCCAGTATCCGGCTGTGGGGTTTAATCAAGACAGGGCTTGTGGACGTCGTTCATCTCTGTCGGCTGTTTGCCGGCACGGCGCCCATAGCGTGCGACTGCATTCAATGCGGCGGTCAACTGGGAGAAGAAAAAAATGAATCCTGAACTTGCTTTGTGGCTGTGCTTAGGCGCGGCTCTGCTCGCTGTGGCATACGGCATGGTTTCAGTCACCTGGATCCTCGGCCAGTCGGCCGGTAATGAGCGTATGCAGGAGATCGCCGCGGCCATCCAGGAGGGCGCCAAGGCCTACCTGGACCGACAGTACCTGACTATCGGCGTCGTAGGCGTGATCCTGTTCGTCGCGCTCGGCCTGGCGCTCGACTGGCTGACCGCCGGTGGCTTTGCAATCGGTGCGGTGTTCTCCGCACTCGCCGGCTATATCGGCATGTTCGTCTCCGTTCGCGCCAACGTGCGCACGGCTCAAGCCGCAACGATCGGCGTCAACCCGGCCCTGCGGCTGGCATTCCGCGGGGGCGCTGTCACGGGCATGCTCGTCGTAGGGCTCGGCCTGCTCGGTGTCGCTGGTTACTACAGCGTACTGCAGGCTGCGGGTGTCGCTGAGGATACGGCTCTAAAAGCGCTCGTTGGCCTGGCCTTCGGCGGCTCGTTGATCTCCATTTTCGCGCGTCTCGGCGGCGGTATTTTCACGAAAGGGGCGGACGTCGGCGCCGATCTCGTCGGTAAAGTCGAGGCAGGCATTCCCGAGGACGATCCGCGCAACCCAGCGGTTATTGCAGATAACGTCGGCGACAACGTCGGCGACTGCGCAGGCATGGCCGCGGACCTCTTCGAAACCTATGCCGTCACGCTGATCGCCACGATGCTGCTAGGCGGACTCACAATCGAGACGCTCGGCGCCAACGCCGTGCTCTACCCGATGGTCCTCGGCGCGGCATCTATCGTCGCCTCGATCATCGGCACATTCTTCGTGACGACATCGTCGGGCAAGATCATGGGCGCGCTGTACAAGGGCGTAATCGTGTCGGGTGTATTGGCGGCCATCGCGTTCTATCCGATCACAATGGGCCTCATGGGTGAGAGCGCCATTAATCTGTACTTCGCGGCACTGATCGGCCTCGCGCTCACAGCCGCCATGGTCGTTATTACCGAGTACTACACGGGCACCGAGTACGGTGCCGTAAAGAAGGTCGCCGCAGCGTCTACCACAGGACATGCAACGAACATCATTGCGGGCCTTGGTGTGTCAATGAAGGCCACGGCCTTGCCAGTGCTTGCGGTGTGCGCGTCAATCTGGGGCGCGTATGAGCTTGCAGAGCTCTATGGCATCGCGATCGCAGCGACGAGTATGCTCTCGATGACCGGCATGATCGTTGCGCTGGACGCTTTCGGACCGATTACGGATAACGCCGGCGGCATCGCGGAGATGTCCGAGCTGCCCTCCGAAGTCCGCAACGTCACCGATGCACTCGACGCCGTAGGCAACACGACAAAAGCCGTCACTAAGGGCTACGCAATCGGTTCTGCAGGCCTTGCCGCGCTCGTGCTGTTCGGGGATTACACCCACAGCCTCGAACAGGCCGGCTTCGAGGGGCTGCGTTTCGACCTCTCGGACCATCGGGTAATTATTGGCCTTTTCCTCGGTGGCCTCGTGCCCTACCTGTTCGGCGCGCTGGCCATGGAGGCCGTTGGCCGCGCCGCAGGCGCGGTCGTCGAGGAAGTCCGCCGGCAGTTCCGCGAGATTCCCGGGATCATGGAGGGCACGACCAAGCCGAAGTATTCGACCGCCGTCGATTTGCTGACCAAAGCAGCCATCAAGGAGATGATCATTCCTTCGTTGCTGCCGATCCTCGTGCCAATCATCGTCGGCACCGTGCTCGGCCCCGAGGCGCTCGGGGGCTTGCTTCTCGGTACGATCGTCACGGGCCTCTTTGTCGCCATCTCGATGACGACGGGAGGCGGCGCATGGGACAACGCCAAGAAGTACATCGAAGACGGCAATTTCGGCGGCAAAGGCTCCGAAGCGCATAAGGCAGCCGTCACGGGCGACACCGTCGGTGACCCCTATAAGGATACGGCCGGACCTGCGATCAACCCGTTGATCAAGATTATCAACATCGTCGCGTTGTTGATCGTCCCGCTGCTGTAGTTACTGGCGCGGCCGGCACCGTGCGCCGGCCGCGCTCCTTCAAACGATCAATGCAGGGCCGGCAGCGGGTGCGGGCGCTCCACGATATAGCCTTGCACGAAATCCACGCCGAGCCGGCGCACGGTGTCGAAAGAATCCCGATCCTCGACCTCCTCGGCAACAATTCGGAAATCCAAGGTCCGAGACAGCTCGATTATCGCGGACACCATCGCGTAATTGATGCTGTCCTTAGAGATATTGCGGGTATACGTGCCGTCGATCTTGAGGTAGTCGATCGCAAGCTCCTTTAGGTTTGCGAACGAACCGATGCCACTGCCGAAATCATCCAAGGCAAATCGACAGCCGATTCCGTGCAGCACGCTGATAAACCGGCGGGCGTGCTCGATATTCCCCACGACGGCGGACTCTGGAACCTCGAAACAAAGCTGCCCCGGATCGACGCCGGTGTGATCCAGAGCGTCGACGACGAAATCGAGAAAACCCTCGTCACCGAGCGTCTGACCCGAGAGATTCACGCCGCAGCAGCGCCCATCGGGAACACGTATCGAGCCACTGCTCAGAGCCGTCAATGTTGCCTGGACTACCCAGCGGTCAATGCTTCCCATGAGCTGATAGCGCTCGGCTGACTGCAGAAACTGCGCCGGCGAGGTGAGGCCGCCCTCATCGTCTCGTAGCCGCAGCAAGACCTCCACGGCGGGGCCAGAGTCAACGCGCCCGGCCACGGAGACGATCGGTTGCAGGTAGAGCTCAAAATGATTCTCTTTAAGAGCCCGCTGCAGGCGCTGCAGCCACTGTATCTCGCCGCGCTGGCGCGCCACGATCTCGTCCCGAGCTGAGTAAACGTGGACCCGCCCCCGGCCATGCTGCTTCGCGACATAGCATGCGGAGTCGGCCGCGCCCAGCACGGTCTCTGGCGAGCCGCTCTCATGAGCGATCTCAACGACACCGATGCTCACACCGACATCGAATATCTGGTCGCGCCAGACGAATCGGTGATCGGCAACAGCCTCGCAAATGTCGTCCGTAATCTGCCTGGCCTTCTCGAGCGGACAACCGACCAATAACAAGCCGAACTCGTCGCCGCCGAGGCGTGCAACCGTGTCGGAGTCACGGACGCGCTCGCGCAACAGCGCCGCGATCTCCCGCAGCAAATTGTCTCCAGCAAGATGACCGCAAGTGTCATTGACGGCTTTGAAGCGATCGAGATCCAGATAGCAGACGGCGTGCCCGGTGCCATCGCCGAGTCGAACCAACTGCAGCGCGGCCTCGAGTCGGCTCTCAAACTCGGCACGGTTGACGAGACCTGTCAACGCATCGTGGCTTGCCTGATAGGACATCTCCCGAGTCAAGCCTCGGAGCTCTGAGACGTCGTGGAAGATCACGACGCAGCCGGCGATAATTCCATCCGGAGCTCGGATGGGTGAGGCCGTAAGCTCAATCGAGCGCTCGCTGCCGCCATGCTTACTCAGCAACAGTGCCCGACGGCCGAGGCTGACGCGCTTTCGCTCCGCAAGGCAGCGTGCAATCGGATCGCCGAGTGATTCGCGATCGATCTCATCGACGAGTGCGATCAGGTCCGTGAGACGCTTCCCGAGACCCACGCTTCGTGCCGACCCCGTAAGCTGCTCGGCCGCTGCGTTCATATAGTCGATGTTGCCCGCCACATCGGTCGTGATCACACCTTCTCCGATGGACTCCAGCGTAATCCGAGCCTGTAATTTTCCCCGTCCGAGCGAGGCCTCCATGCTCTTGCGGTGCGTGATGTCTTTCGCAACGGTCAGCAGCGCCGGCTGATCCTCGAATTTGACCGCACTCGAGTGGAGTTCGGCCCACAAGCCGTGCTCTTCGCCCGTGATGAGCTGCGCTTCGATCGGGATGCCAGGCTCCACGGCTTCCTCGAGAAAATCTGTGACGTACCTGCGCAGCTGCGAGCGGTAGGCCGGTCGAACGAGGTCTGTGATCGGCTTACCGATCAGAGCGGCCGGCTCGAGTCCGAAAAGATTGCCGGCGGCTTTGTTGGCATAAAGGATGACATCGGTATGCACGAGCGCGAGCTCCGGCAATAGCACGGTGAGTGCTTCGAACAGAGTCTGCTCCTGGTGCACCGGCACGGCGCGGCGCTCGAGCAAGCGGTTCACGCTCGCTGCGAGGTCGGCGAGCTGTGCTGGACGGTCGGCGGTGTCGAGACGCTCTTGTGGCCCGGCCTTCTCGAGCGCCTGTAGTTGGTCGCTTAATTGTGCCGTCGCATTCAAAGCGATGCGGCGGGATCGCAGCGCCGCCAACCATGCAATCAGCAGCGCGCCCGCAGCTGCGAGTACTAGCCAATTGTACTGCGATATCAGCTCCACGCTCCGGCCCATCCCTCCGTGCCCATTGCCGCAACCTCACGCAGGAGAAACGCCGAGCGGCAAGCTGTCTGCTCGGAGCACTCGCGGGATCCAGTCGGCTTCTTCCCTGTATTCACTGGGCAACACGCCCTTGATCGCTTCGTTGCGCTGTGGCGAGGTTATTATCAATCGCATCGCAGATGCCTGGGCGTTTGCCCGACCGGCTGCGGGGCTCATTAATTTGCTTCCTCGACGATTAAGATACCCTATCCGACAGGCCCGGGTCCCTGGCTATTCACCATAATCCCCACGAGATCGTCTTGTACCTCCGGGCTAAACTCCGTAACCTACGCCGCGTGTCCAGCTGGCCCGGTGCCGGCTCCGGATTATGGCTATACCCCGCTTAGAACGGCTCATCATGAACCTCGAATATGCGCGCAATCAGATGCTTCGCCAGCAGGTCAGAGCCTGGGAAGTGCTCAACGATCGCGTGCTTCAGGTTCTCGGGGCCGTGCCGCGTGAGCAGTTCGTGCCCCCGGCCTATCATGACGTCGCCTTCGGTGACTTCGAGATCCCGATCGGCCACAACCAGGTCATGATGACCCCTATGGTCGAAGGACGACTACTGCAGTCGCTGCAGGTCGAGCGCGCAGATCGGGTGCTGGAGATCGGCACCGGCAGCGGCTTCCTGACGGCGTGTCTCGCGAGGCTTTGCAATTCGCTGGTTAGCATCGATATCGTCCCGGAGTTCGTCGACTCAGCTAAACGCAAGCTCGAGCATATTGGCATCAATAATGCTGAGCTGAGCGTCGCCGATGCATTGGAGCTCGAGCGCAATGACGAATTCGATGCGATCGCCGTGACCGGCTCGCTACCGGAGCTCAATGAGCATTTCATTCGAATGCTGCGACCAGGCGGCAGGCTGTTCGTCGTCACCGGACGCCCTCCGATCATGGAGAGTCAGCTTATTACCCTGCATGCGCCCAACAACTGGTCTGTGCAAAGCCTGTTCGAGACGGTGCTGACGCCGCTGATCAATGCCGAGAAGCCTGCGCCGTTCGTCCTCTAGCTGAGTGGCGGGCATCGTCGAGGAGCTGTCGCCTAGGGCGTTCTGTGAGCGCTGGCCCGAGGAGCATCCGGATCGAGTTCAGCTGCTGGATGTGCGGGCGCCAGAGGAGCTCGCGCTCGTTTCTTTACCGCGCGCCGCACACATTCCCATGATGGAACTTCCCGCTCGCCTCAACGAGCTCGATCCCACGCGGCCGGTCGTGGTCATGTGCCACTCAGGCCAGCGTAGTAGACACGTCGCAGCCTTTCTGTTAGCAAATGGGTTCGAGCAGGTCTATAACCTCAGCGGCGGCATCGACGCGTGGTCAGCAGAAATCGATCCCGGGCTGCCGCGATATTGAAAATGCCTTTTTCCACTTATCCGACATTAATGACAGGTCCGCCATGAGCATGAAACGTCTTTGCATACTGGGCACGGCTTTCGCAACCGGTCTCGGTGCAACAAACGCTGGCGCGGAGAATCTGATGGAGATCTATCAGCGGGCGGTACAGAGCGATCCGCTCATCCGCCAGGCCGAGGCCGTCTATCTGGCGAGCTTGGAGGCCAGGCCGCAGGCGCGTAGCAGCGTCCTGCCTTCGCTGAACTTTTCAACTGCCACAAGCACCGCCAACTCTAAGGATCCCAACCGACCGGTGAACTTCGCAACAGGTGTCGTCGACCCGAACATTCTCTCGACGGAGGTCGATCGGGATAACACGAACTGGTCACTGAACCTGACGCAGACCGTATTCGACTGGGGGCAGTTCGTGCAGCTCAAACAGGCCGATAAGGTCGTCGCTCGGGCCGAGGCCGACTACCAGATCGCGAAGCAGAATCTGCTCGTGCGAGTGGCGAGCACTTACTTTCTTGTCTTGGCTGCCGAGGACACGCTCGCCTCCGACCAAGCCGCGCGCGAGGCCGTCAGCCGCCAACTCGAGCAAGCGCAACGGCGTTTCGAGGTTGGCCTCATCGCAATCACCGACGTTCAGGAAGCCCAGGCAGGCTACGATCTAGCGGTAGCCACGGAGATTGGCTCTCAGCAGAACGTGGCCACGACGCAGGAATTTCTGCGCGAAATTATCGGCGAGTACGTCCGGGACCTCGCACCACCCGTTGCCGACATTCCGCTGCTGAGTCCACAGCCCGCGAGCGTCGAGGCCTGGGTTGATCAAGCGCTGGAGCAGAACCTGTTGTTAATCACCGGCCGCTTGTCGTCTGAGATCGCGCGCGACAATATTTCCATCCAGCGTAGCTCCCGGCTGCCGAGTATCAATCTGTCGGGCTCCTTGTCCCAGTCCGGTTCCGATACCGTGCGCTATAACAACCTCATCACAAACCCGCCCTGTCTGCAGGACCCCCCCTGCCCCCCAACACAAACCCCATCGCGGAGCGACTCGGAGAGCTACAGCTTCGCGCTTAACCTGCGCGTGCCCATCTATACCGGCGGCTTCAATTCATCGCGCATTCAACAGGCTGTCTACGAGCACCGCGGCTCCATCGAGGCCTTGGAACGTATCGCGCGCCAAACGGAGCGCGAAGCACGAGACGCTTACCTGAGCGTGATTTCAGAGATCTCTCGCGTGCGCGCATTGGCGCAAGCGGTCCAATCCACGCGGACGGCGCTCAGAGCGACCGAGGCGGGTTTCGAGGTCGGCACGCGCACGACTGTCGACGTCCTGACCTCGCAAAACACGCTTCGAAGAGCAGAAACAACGTTTGCGCGAAGCCGTTATGACTATATTCTCAACGTGCTGCGCCTGAAGCTCGCAGCGGGCAGCCTGTCGATCGCCGACCTCGAAGAGGTCAATGGCTGGCTGGAGACTCCCAGCAGCTAGGCCGGCGGGGTCAGCAGGCGGATGCGGCCGCCCTGAAGAGCGCAGCCAACTAACGCTGGCGAATCGCCTCTATGACCGCGGTCGTCGAGCGACCCTCGCGAAAGCTTAATATTCGAACTTCCCCGCCGTTGGCTATCACGGCTTTGGCGCCGGCGATGTCCTCCGGACGATAGTCGCCACCCTTGACGAGCACATCCGGCAGCAGCCGGCCGATCAGATCGGCTGGCGTGTCGTCGCCGAACGGCACGACCCAGTCAACCGCAGCCAGCCCGGAGAGCACAGCCAAGCGGTCCTCGAGAGGGGTGATCGGGCGCCCACTGCCCTTGAGCCTGGCCACGGATGCGTCGTCGTTGACGGCGACGATGAGGCGGTCGCCGAGGTTCTTGGCCTCTTCGAGATAGGCAACGTGACCTGCATGCAAAATATCGAAGCAACCGTTGGTCATGACGATGCGTTCACCGCGCGACCGGGCCTGCGATAGAAGCACTTCGATCTCGGCTGCGCTGACTAGACCGCGACCACCCATCCCGCGACGGTGCAGTGCGAGCCGCAGCTCTGCCGGAGTTACGCTCGCCACACCGATCTTGCGCACGACGAGGCCGGCCCCGAGATTGGCAAGGGCAGATGCAGACTCGAGGCTAAGGCCGCCGCCGAGACCTGCGGCCATGAGCGCGATCACCGTGTCGCCGGCGCCACTGACGTCGAATACCTCGCGGGCCTCGGCGGGTAGAGAAATGGGCGGCTCGCCAACGACAAATAGCGTCATGCCACGTTGGCCGCGAGTTACGAGCAGCGCCTCGAGCTCGAGCTCTTCGCGTAGGCGGTTGCCGCGCACCTGGAAGTCTTCTTCGCCGTCCCAGGTCCCGACAACGGCTTCGAACTCGCGCCGATTCGGCGTAATCAGACTCGCGCCCCGATATCGGGAGAAATCGATGCCTTTAGGATCAACGAGGACACGCTTGCCTTCGCGCCGACAGCTCGCGATGAGGGCTTCGACGTCGCTCAGGGTGCCTTTGCCATAGTCAGACAACACGACGATGTCTGCAGCTGCAACAAGCTCTGCGCAGTGCGCGGCAAACGCCGGACCGTGCGCTGCAAGCGGCTCCTCGTAGTCAAGACGTATGAGCTGCTGGTTGCGCGACAGGACCCGCAGCTTGTGGATCGTCGGACGCTCGGTGAGGCGCTGGAGTCGGCAGTCCACGCCCTGTGCGGCCAGCAGGTCATTTAGCGCTCGGCCTCTGTCGTCGGCACCGACGAGCGCCGCGAGACTGGCCTGCACCCCCAGCGTGGCGAGATTGAGCGCGACATTTGCAGCACCACCCGGGCGCTGCTCGGTTCGCGCGGTTCTGACGACGGGGACCGGCGCCTCCGGTGAGATTCGGTCGGTCTCGCCGAACCAATACTCATCGAGCATGGCGTCACCGGCCACTAGGACCCGTAGACTCGAGAAGTCGGGGATTCTGATTGTCACTGAAACGCCTGACGTGCTACCACGCTGACCTTCATTCTAGCGTGTTTTCCGCGGTCCCCAGCGCTGCCGAAAAAAAGGCCCGCTCCCGATCACTTAAGACCGAGGAGCGGACCAACGGCGGACTGTTGCGAAAGTTCCGGCCTAGCCTGGCGCTGATTCGCCAGGTATCACCCGCACTTCGAGTAACCGCAATTCAAACAGGTCATGCAGCCATCGAGCTTCACCGCGGCCGCGGTGCTGCACTTAGAGCAAAGCTGCGCCCCTTCTGGAAAGGCCTGTTCTGCGAAAGCATCCTGCTGCCCCCCGCGCGCTTCGAACTCTGCGCGCTTGCTGGCGAGCACACTCTGATGCTCCTCTGTCAGGGCCAGCGGCTTTAGCAGCCCGATCTGTAACAAGTGCTTCTCGACGATATGTCCGAGCTCGGCAATGATCGAGGGCATGAATTTTCCGCCCGGCTGCCAGTAGCCGCCTCGTGGGTCGAACACTGCCTTTAGCTCGTCGACCAGAAAAGTTACGTCGCCGCCTTTTCGAAACACGGCCGACATTATGCGGGTCAGCGCAACAATCCACTGATAGTGATCGAGATTCTTAGAGTTGATGAAAATCTCGAACGGTCTGCGCTGCTCGTGCGGCGTTCCTTCGTTGAGGAGGATGTCATTGATTGTCACGTACATCGCATGATCCGACACGGGTGTCTTGACCTTATACGTCGAGCCTATGAGCATCTCCGGACGCTCTAGCTTCTCGTGCATCCGGATAACCTTGGCCTCCTCGGCGCGCGGTTCGATTCGCGTGACGACCGGTGCGCTGGCTTCGGCATTACCCGTTACCACACTGTACTTGACGATTTTGCTTTCCATTGTTATTCGTGCCATCTGCGTTATCTCTTCAATGTCTTGGATCCAGCCGCTGCTCGGCCGGCTCTAGATTGGACCATCACCCGCAAGGCTTTTAGCCACCGCGACGAAGAACCGTCGACCTGCCAAAAGGCCGCACCGCGGCCGCGCCATTTTTCGAGCTTTGATTCGCACGTTACCATCTACTCACAGCTTCCCGTAATAGCCTTCCTTGAGAGCATCGAACAAGTTCGCGGCGGTATGAATCTCGCCGTCGTAATCGATCTCATCGTCCCCCTTCGCCTCGATAACGCTGCCGTCGTCGAGCGTAAACCGATAAGTAGTGTTCTTGAGGTCCTTCTCTTTGACGAGCACACCTTGAAATGCCTCCGGGTTGAAGCGGAATGTCGTACAGCCCTTGAGTCCTTTCTCGTGAGCGTAGAGATAGATGTCCTTAAACTCCTCGTAGGGATAATCGGTCGGAACGTTAGCGGTTTTGGAAATAGACGAATCGATCCAGATTTGCGCGGCCGCCTGTATATCCACATGTTCGCGTGGCGAGATGTCCTCGGAACTCACGAAATAATCCGGCAGGCGCTCGGATGGGGACTCGCAGTCCGGTCGCGCCTTCGGGTTCACGAGCTCTCGATAAGCGAGCAGCTCAAACGAAAATACGTCGACTTTCTCCTTAGTTTTCTTGCCTTCCTGAATGACGTTGCGGAAGTAGTGGTGAGCGAACGACGGCTCGATACCGTTACTCGCGTTGTTAGCCAGCGATAACGCAATGGTGCCCGTCGGCGCGATCGAGCTGTGATGCGTAAAGCGCGCGCCCTCCTCGGCCAGCTGCGACACGAGCTCTGGCGCAACGCTCGCCAAGCGCTGCATATAACGACTGTACTTCGCATGCAGTGTCCGCCCAGGAATACTGTCGCCGACACTCCAGCGATCCTCGATCATCTCTGGACGCTTGCGCAACATTTCCTCGGTCACAGTGAAGCTCTCCGTGAGGATCGGGGCCGGCCCCTTCTCCCGAGCGAGCTCGAGACCCATTTCCCAACCTGCAATTGCGAGCTCGCGCGAAACGTCCTCGGTGAATCGAACCGACTCCGGCGAACCGTAACGCATGCCGAGCAATGTGGTCGCCGAACCCAAGCCTAAGAACCCCATACCGTGCCGCCGCTTGCGCTGGATCTCCTCGCGCTGCTTGGCGAGTGGCAGGCCGTTGATCTCCACGACATTGTCGAGCATGCGTGTGAACACGCGCACGACTTCGCGGAACTCTTCCCAATCGAAGCGCGCATCGTCACAGAAAGGATCGATGACGAATTTGGTCAGATTGATCGAGCCGAGAAGACATGCCCCATATTCCGGCAGCGGCTGCTCGCCGCAGGGGTTTGTCGCGCGAATGGTCTCGCACCACCAGTTGTTATTCAGATCGTTGACCCGATCGATCAGCACGAACCCGGGTTCGGCGAAGTCGTAGGTCGAAGACATGATCATGTCCCAGAGCCGTCGCGCCGGAAGCTCTTTGTAGACTCGACAAGCGACAAGTCCGTCTTCGTTGCGCACATACGCATTCTTGGCCGGCCAGTCTCGCCATGTGACCTGCGCCGGATCGTTCAAATCTATGCCATCCTCGTCAACCTCGCGTTGCGTCATCGGAAAAGCTTGGAACCAGTTGCGGTCTTCCCGGACCGCCTGCATGAACTCGTCCGTGATCAACAAAGAGAGATTGAAGTTTCTGAGACGACCGTCTTCGCGTTTGGCGCGAATGAACTCCATCGCATCGGGATGACTGATGTCGAAGGTACCCATCTGGGCGCCGCGCCGTCCTCCGGCCGAAGATACCGTGAAACACATCTTGTCGTAGATATCCATGAAGGAAAGCGGACCCGACGTGTGGGCTCCCGCGCCCGAGACATAGGCACCCCGTGGGCGCAGTGTCGAGAACTCGTAGCCGATCCCGCAGCCTGCCTTGAGCGTCAAACCGGCTTCATGGACTTTCTCGAGTATGTCGTGCATCGAATCCTTGATCGCGCCGGAAACGGTGCAGTTGATCGTCGAAGTCGCGGGCTTGTGCGCCTCGGCGCCGGCATTGGACATGATGCGCCCCGCGGGTGTCGCGCCGCGCTGCAGCGCCCAGACGAACCGCTCATACCAATATTCACGCTTGATCGGATCCTCGATGTTTGCCAGCGCCTCGGCTACTCGCTCAAAAGTACCCTGAACGTCTCGATCGACAGGCTGCCCAGATTTGCTCTTGAGTCGATATTTTGTGTCCCAAATGCTCCACGATGCTTCCTGTAACGGCAGCTCCGAGACCTTAGTAGCTTTGAGTTCAAGCGCTGTTTTCATGTTCGTATCATGCCCCCCTAGAGTTCCGGACTCGTGCGGCTCGCCCGCAAATCTGACCGGAATATCGGTCAAAAACTTAATAAGTCTCGAGCCAAGCGACCCCCCGCGGGCATGCCGATAGCCGCCCGTTGTCCTTGATTCGTAATTAAAAGTCGCGACACAAGATATTGTGCCGATGTCGACGTAGACTAGAACTCTCGATCGCCTCTGTCAAGACCTCACGGCAGGCGCGAGATAGATTAAAAATACATTATAAACAAATGGTTATAATATTTTTATAAAAATTTCTCGAAATATTTTTTCCTGTTTACTGAAACTATCTGCTTTTCCACCGACTACTATATGTTGTGCTCGCTTATCCCCCTCCAATACCTATTTTATCCACAGGCCGTCCACAGCTGAACGTCCACAGCATCGACTTGAAAACAAACTTGCGGGCCCCATTTCCTAGCCCACTAGCATCATCCAACACGATGGAGACACGACGCCATGAACGTAATTCACTATAGCCCGTGGGGCAAAATGGGCCGGCTGCACCGCGACGTGGATCGGCTGTTCTCGGCACGGCTGCTATCCGAGCAGGATGAAGAGTCCAGCCAGGCCGGCAGTTGGCTCCCTGCCGTGGATATCAAAGAGGAAGACAACCGCTTCCTGGTTCGCACCGATGTGCCGGGGGTCGCTGCCGAGGATCTTGAGGTGACGATGGAGGACGGGCACGTTTGTATTCAGGGTCACCGGGATACCGAGGTCGACACCGCGCAGGATGGCTGGCGCCGTGTGGAGCGCGTCACCGGCCGGTTCTATCGGCGCTTCTCGCTGCCGGACACCGCAGATGCCGAGGCCATCAAAGCAGAGTGCAGGAACGGCGTGCTCGAGATCTCGATCCCGAAGCAAGCCAAGAGTTTGCCTCGGCGCATCCAGATCCAGACGAGCTGAAGCAGCGCGAGCCGGCCGCGGCAGGATGTCGTCGCCGGCTCGCGCATCCACCAGCAGTGCGACGCAGAAGCGTTCTCGGGCATCTTATGCGGCAGGACCCGTATCGGATCGGCAAGAGGCGCCTGCTCCGGATTAGACTCACTGCACGATGGCAACGCATATACCAAATTTCTGTACGGGGGCCGTACGCTGATACTCTTTGCGGTCGCGGCAACGGGCGCGATGGCCGCCCCCCCATGTAGGGGTTTCTCAGGAGGACTGAAATGATCGAACATCGAGCCCGCCCAATGACGCTTCGACTCGGCGATTCGCGCTGGCTGCTGACAGCAATTCTTATCGCGATTACCGCAGCTTATCTACCGGCGGGACAGTCGGTCGCCCAGCTCGCGCGCACCCCCGAGCTACCAACGCTTGCGCCCGTCATCGACGCTGTCGGGGCCGCGGTGGTCAACATCTCGGTGCGCGGCAGTGTCGAGGTCGATAACCCGTTGGCCAATGACCCGTTTTTCCGGCGTTTCCTGCCGCCGAACGGCGAGCGGCGGGAATTCCGCAGCGCGGGCTCCGGCGTCATCGTCGATGCCGCACAGGGCTACATTCTCACCAACCATCACGTCGTCGAGAATGCCGAGGAAATCACCATCACACTGGTCGACGACCGCAGCCTGCAGGCAGAGGTCATTGGCTCCGATGCGGGCTCGGATATCGCCGTTCTGCGTGTCGAGCCGGACAGCCTCTCCGAGATGCCGCTCGGCGACTCCGAAGCCGTCCGGGTCGGTGACTTCGTACTCGCGATAGGCAACCCGTTCGGGCTGCAGCACACGGTCACTTCCGGCATCGTCAGCGGGCTCGGGCGCACGGGCATCAATCCCGAGGGTTACGAGGACTTCATCCAGACCGATGCCTCGATCAACCCGGGCAACTCCGGCGGCGCGTTAGTAAATCTCAACGGCGAGCTCATCGGCATCAACTCGGCAATCCTGTCGGGCTCGGGTGGCAACATCGGCATTGGCTTTGCGATACCCGTCAACATGGCGCGCAGCATCATGGATCAAATCGTCGACTACGGCAGCGTGCGGCGCGGCCTGCTCGGCGTCAACATCGCTCAGCTCACGCCCGAGATCGCAGAGGACTACGAGCTCGAGACCACGTCCGGCGCGCTCGTCACGGCCCTAAGCACAGGCTCGGCCGCGGAACGCGCAGGGCTGCAGATCGGTGACATCATCGTCAGCGTCGACGACGAGCCGGTTGCCGACCCGCTGTCGCTGCGCAATGCGATCGGCCTGAGGCGACCAGGGGACCGCGTGCAGGTTGGCTATATCCGCGACGGCCGGCGCCGCACGGTCGAGGCCGTGCTTGGCGAGGCGGAAGCGCCCGCGGTCGCCGCGGGCGAACTCGACGAGCTCGACGAGCGGTTTCAAGGCGCCGAGTTCGCAACCAGCAACGAGCAGCGGCCGGACTATAGCGGCGTACCGGGCGTCCTCGTGACAGCCGTCGAGCAAGGCAGCCCAGCGGCACAGCGGGGCTTGAGGACCGGCGACATCATTACGCACGTCAATCGGCAGCGGGTCAGGTCCCTCGCCGATGCGCGCATGATCATCGAGAACTCGCGCTCCGTCGTGCTGCAGATTCAACGCGACAACCGCAACCTGCTCCTACTCATGCCCTAAGTCGCCGCACCAGCCAGGCCCCGGTCATCCTGCCGAGGCGCTAGGTATAATGTGGTTGTCAGGGATACGGGGTGGAAAAGCTTTGGTCAAGGCAGTTGGAACGGCGCGCACGATCTGTGTGCTTGGCGGCACGGGTTTCGTCGGGGAGCGCTGCACGAGCGCGCTCGTGCAGCGAGGCTACAGGGTCCGAATACCAACGCGGAATCGCGAACGACACCGCCGATTGCTCGTGCTTCCGGGGGTCGAGCTCGTCAATGCGGATGTGCATGACCTAGGAACGCTGCGGCGACTCATGCAGGACTGCAACGCCGTCATCAATCTGGTCGGCATCCTCCACGAGCGCCCGCGTAATGGCAGCGGTTTCAAGAAGGCGCATGTCGAGCTCGTCGAAAAGGCGCTCGAGGCCTGCCTGGATTGTGGCGTAGAGCGCTTTATCCAAATGAGCGCGTTAAAGGCCAATGCCGAGCATGGTCCGAGCCACTATCTGCGCAGTAAGGGCGCTGCCGAGCGGGTCATCAATAACCTCGCAGGCGAGCACATCAAATTTACGATCCTCCAGCCCTCGGCGATTTTTGGCCCGGGCGACTCGTTTACAAACTTGTTTGCCAGGCTCGTACGCTTGTTCCCGGTCATCCCACTCGTCAAGCCGGACGCGCGGCTTGCGCCCGTGTACGTTGGCGACGTCGCCGAGGCGGTGTGCGCGGCGGTTGACGACATTACCACCGCAGGCAACGCCTATCAGCTCTGCGGCCCTGACATCTTCTCGCTGCGCGAGATCATTGCGGAAATCGCCAAAGCCCTCGGCAGGAAACGCGTCATCATCGGACTGCCGGATTCCTTGGCCCATGCCCAGGCCTGGCTCATGGATTACGTGGTGCCGGGCCGGATCCTGTCGGTTGACAGTTTCAAGTCGCTGGCTGTTGCGAGCGTCTGCACCGAGAACGGTCTTGCTGCACTCGACATCCGGGCTACGTCGATGCGAATCATGTTGCCAACCTATCTTGGACCTGAGGACCACCAGCGCGTGCTGTCGGGCTACCGCCAACACGCGAATCGCTAACCGCGGTCAATCTGCAAGCTCCGCCCGGCGCGCGACGCGAATGCCGCCTCGCTGAGCCAGGCCTCCAGGCGCTGCTCACGCGCATCCTGCGACAGCGCCTCGAGCATGCTCATCTGCGCGTAAAGCCCCTCGAGCCCGTAACGATCGAGGTACCACAGCATGCCCGGGAGCCAGCGCCTGTAGGTCGTTACCGATGCGATCTGGGCATTGTTGAGCGGCTGCCCGAACCAGGCGTCGTAGTCGCTTACGCCACCCCAAGACTCCCGGTAACGCGCGTACTCCGCACGCATCTGCTGGAAAGCGGCAATCTTTGCAGCCCGCATGGTCTGCGCTGAGGACCCCGACGCATAGATCGTCGCGAGGCGTTCGCGTTGCGCGGCGATCAGCGCTGTGAAGTCCGCCTGCCGGTCTAGGCGGCGGCGGAATGCCTCGAGATCGGACGCCGATCCGCGACGCATGAGCCACAACTGCGTGCCGTATTGCTGCACGGCAGTCGCAAACGCCTCGTTGAGATCGCTCTCGCCTTTCAAATAGAACTTCTGGTGCGCGAGCTCGTGAAACAGGATACCGCTAATATAAGCCTCACCGCCCGCGAGCATCGTGTTGAGAACGGGGTCGGCGAAATAGCCCAGCGTCGAATAGGCGCTGGCTCCGGCGATGTAAGTCTCCAATCCATCCGCACGCAGCGATGCGGCGAAGTCGTCCGCGTCCTCGCGCGCGAAGTAACCGCGATAACTCACACAGCCCAGCAGCGCAAAACACCACTGCTTCGCATCCACCGCGAACTCTTCTGCCGCCACAACGTTCCAGACGACATACGGGCGGTCTAGATCGACATAGCTGCGGTAGCTCTTGTTGTCCGGCAACGCGAGCTCCTCGACGGCGAACCGCCGCATGTCGAGAACCAGCAGCAGCGTCTCTTTTACGGAGGCTGTTTGCGCCGGGTCCTCGAGGATCCTCTCGATCGGCACGCGCTTGCGAATCAGATCGAGATGCCCGGTGGCCGCCTGCCAGTAATAAGGCAGGGTGCAGCCCGACGTGGCCGCGAAACACACGACGCAGACCATCAGACGAATGCATCCGCCGAGCCGACAAAACTGGCGGTGAATTGTGCCGGCTCGCGTGCGCATGAGCCGCACCTTAGCACGGCACATCGCTACGGTATGATGCAGCCATGGAGATCTTCGAGGTTGGCGGCGCGGTCAGAGACAGGCTGCTCGGACGCGATGCTCGGGAACGCGACTGGGTCGTCGTCGGGGGCAGTGCCGAGGAGCTGCTCCAGCTTGGCTATCGGCAAGTCGGTAAGGACTTTCCTGTATTTCTCCATCCCTCGACCGGCGAAGAATACGCGCTCGCTCGCACTGAAAAGAAGGTGGGTCCCGGCTACCACGGTTTCACGGTGCAGGCGACAGCCGACGTCACGCTCGAAGAGGATCTCGCCCGGCGCGATCTGACCGTCAACGCAATCGCGCGCGACTCCGCCGGCAACCTCATCGACCCGCATGGCGGCCGTCGCGATATCGAGAACCGAGTGCTGCGCCACGTGTCGGCAGCCTTCGTCGAAGACCCGCTGCGCGTGCTGCGGGTAGCAAGGTTCCTTGCTCGTTTCGGCGAGCTCGGCTTCACGGTCGCGCCTGAGACGCTCGACCTCATGGCCGGGATCGCCAGATCCGGCGAGCTCGCGGCGCTGCGCCCCGAGCGCGTCTGGCAGGAAACGGAG
>JAHEEM010000077.1 GCA_024640695.1 Rhodospirillaceae bacterium
GAAGACGGGTTGAGGTTTGCGATACGCGAGGGTGGACGTACGGTCGGCGCTGGCGTGGTTGCAAAGATCATCGAGTAAGCACGAGGCAAAATAAAGCGAGCAGCTGTCTTGGCCGTCAATCGTAATCGCGATGACCGGTGGCCGCTCAAATGATCACAACAGTTCGGCTCGGCAGGCGGGACCGGCTAAGGTAGGCAGATATGGCGACGAATCAGAACATCAGAATCAGGCTCAAGGCCTTCGATCACCGCCTGATCGACCGCTCGGCGCGCGAGATTGTGGACACGGCGAAGCGTACCGGGGCGACAGTCAAGGGCCCAATTCCGCTGCCTACCAAGATCGAGCGTTACACGGTCTTGATCTCGCCGCACGTCAATAAGGATGCCCGGGACCAGTACGAGCTGCTGACTCACAAGCGGGTCATGGACATCGTGGACCCGACCGATAAGACGGTTGACGCCCTGATGCGGCTCGAATTGCCGGCTGGCGTCGACGTCCAAATTAAGCTTCATTAAGGGCGTTGAACCCACGAAAAGCGGTGCTATAATGCACGGCTCTTCATAGGCTCGGCGAGGTACGACCTGCCGGGCCGTTTTGATGCTTGGAGCCGGTTCGCCGGGCCTGGCCATTGAAGAATTAGAGGTTTCTGGTGGGTCACCCTGCCAAGAAACTATTAGGTGCCAGCGCACCAATGAGGCGCTGGCTGAAGTGCCGGCCGGACGCAGTCGGCGCGGATACAGAGGGATAGACAAATGCCTATCGGTCTTATTGGCCGTAAATGCGGTATGACCCGCATCTTTACCGACGCCGGCGATTCCGTTCCAGTAACGGTGATCGAGGCCCTGCCAAATCGTGTGACCCAGCTCAAGACCGTCGATAGTGACGGCTATCGGGCTGTGCAAGTCACTGTTGGCAGCCGTAAAGCGAGTCGGACAGCACGCCCGCTCGTCGGTCACTATGCCAAGGCCGAGACCGGTCCTGGCGAGGGCTTGTGGGAGTTCCGCCTCACTGAAGACGAGGGTGCCGACCTTGCTGCTGGCGCCGAGATTAAAGTCGACTTGTTTGCCGATGGTCAGATGATCGATGTGACCGGCTCCACCCGAGGCAAAGGCTACGCAGGCACCATTAAGCGCCACAATTTCAAGGGCCAGGACAATACTCACGGTAACTCGGTCTCGCACCGTGTGCCGGGGTCGATCGGTCAGAATCAGACCCCCGGCCGGGTCTTCAAGGGCAAGAAGATGTCCGGCCATATGGGCGATGTGCGTCGAACGATCCCTAATCTTGAGGTTGTGCGGGTGGACTCGGCGCGCAACCTGATTCTTGTCAGGGGCGGCGTGCCGGGCGCGCCTGGCGCACGTGTCGTGCTTCGCCCGGCCGTGAAGGCCGGTTCGACGGCGGAGTGAACTGATGAAGCTCAACCTGCACGGTAAGACAACGAGCATAGACGTCGCTGACGCGACGTTCGGCGCGGCGTACAACGAGCCGCTCGTCCATCAGGTCGTGACTGCTTATCTAGCGGGCGGCCGGTCTGGCACGAAAGCCCAGAAGAGCCGCAGCGAGGTTCGTGGCGGCGGCGCGAAGCCGTGGCGTCAGAAAGGCACTGGCCGTGCACGTGCGGGTACATCGAATAGCCCGATCTGGGTTGGCGGTGGCAGAACGTTCGCGGCAAAGCCGCGGGATTTCTCCCAGAAGGTCAACCGGAAGATGTATCGCGGCGCGATACGGTCGATGCTGTCCGAACTGCTCCGTCAGCAGCGCCTGCTGGTTACCGACGAGTTTGGCGTTAGTGCCCCCAAGACCAAGGAGCTCAGGCTAAAGCTCAAGGAGCTAGGCACCGAGAGCGTCTTGATTGTCGTCGAAGGCTTTGACGAGAAGCTCTGGCTCGCCGCGCGTAACCTGCCGTATGTCGACGTTCTCGACGCTCGGGCGGTCGATCCGGTGAGTTTGACCAAGCACGACAAGGTCATAATGACCGTTGCCGCCTTGAAGATTGTAGAGGAGCGGCTCGGATGAGTCAGGTATCCCATCAAGAAAGATTGATGACGGTGCTGCTCGGGCCGCACGTGTCTGAGAAGAGCACGGCAGCGGCCGATAAACACAAGAGGATTGTGTTTAAGGTGCGGCTCGATGCGACGAAAAAAGAGATTCGCCAAGCCGTCGAGCTGCTGTTCGAGGTAAAGGTTCAGGGGGTTACGGTCGTTCGGACCCTCGGCAAAATGAAGCGGCACGGCGTATCGCGCGGCAGGCAGTCGACTTGGAAGAAGGCATATGTGCGTCTGGCCGCTGGCGATGACATTGCTTTCATGGGCGCCGAGTAGGCAGCAGATCGGGAATCTAACGTGCCAGTAAGAAAATCCAAACCAACCTCGCCAGGCCGACGCTTCCAGGTGCGAGCCGTTCGAGATGATCTGCACAAAGGCGAGCCTCATGCGCCGTTGCTGTCGCCGAAATCTAGAACTGGCGGGCGCAACAACACTGGGCGAATCACGGTCCGTCATAAGGGCGGCGGTCATCGGCGTCATTATCGGATCGTCGATTTTAATCGCGATAAGGACGGGGTCCCCGGCAGGATCGAGCGAATCGAATATGATCCTAACCGCACTGCCCACTTGGCATTGGTGCTTTACGCGGACGGTGATCGCAGATACATTCTCGCCCCGCGCCGCAGCAAGACAGGCGACCCGATCCAGTCGGGTTCGGAAGCTCCGATCAAGCCTGGAAACGCTTTGCCTCTCAACAGCATCCCGGTCGGCACGCTCGTTCATTGCATAGAGATGAAGCCCGGTAAGGGCGGGCAGCTCGCGCGTAGCGCCGGCAGCTCTGCTCAGATCGTCGCCCGCGAAGGCGCCTACGCAACGCTTCGGCTGCGGTCCGGTGAGATGCGTAAGGTTCACGTCAATTGCAGGGCAACCGTCGGCGAAGTCGGCAACTATGAGCACAACTTGCGCAAGATCGGTAAGGCCGGTGCGCAGCGTTGGCGCGGCATCCGCCCAACCGTGCGCGGCGTGGCGATGAATCCGGTCGACCATCCGCACGGTGGTGGCGAAGGCAAGACCTCTGGTGGCCGTCATCCGGTGACGCCCTGGGGCGTGCCTACAAAGGGTTTTAAGACCCGCAATAACAAACGGACCGACAATATGGTCGTCCGGGGTAGAAAGAAAAAGTAGTTGCGGCTGAAGGCAGGAAGCTCGTCAAGGATCCAATATGTCCCGATCTATTAAGAAAGGCCCGTTCGTCGATACACACCTCGCAAAGAAGGTCGAGCGTGCGGCGAAAGAGAATGACCGTCGCCCGATCAAGACATGGTCGCGCCGCTCTATGGTCGTGCCTGACATGGTCGGCCTGACGATTGCGGTTCACAACGGCAGGCAGCACGTGCCGGTATTGGTTTCAGAGAACATGGTGGGTCATAAGCTCGGCGAGTTTGCTGTGACGCGTACGTTCCGTGGGCACTCTGGCGATCGAAAAGCCTCGTCCAGATAGCAGATGGGAGCAGCTCA
The DNA here is from genome assembly GCA_024640695.1 of Rhodospirillaceae bacterium. GTDB lineage: Bacteria > Pseudomonadota > Gammaproteobacteria > Steroidobacterales > Rariloculaceae > JAHEEM01. The sequence goes on from JAHEEM010000077.1 coordinate 3,504, forward strand.
AATGATCACAGCAGCCAAACTTCGCTACGCTCGCATCTCGCCACAGAAATGCCGCCTCGTTGCCGATCAAATCAGGGGTAAGCCGGTGGCTAAGGCCCTAGAGATTTTGCAGTTCAGTCCCAAGAAGGCAGCGCATCTAATTCGCAAAGTTCTCGAATCGGCAATTGCGAATGCCGAGCACAACGATGGCGCGGACATCGACGAGTTGCGCGTGTCCACGGTCGTAGTGGGCGAGGCACCTTCGTTTGCGCGTTTTCGCGCAGGCGCTAAAGGTCGTGGCGAGAGAATTTTGAAGCGCAACAGCCACATCATGATCGCGGTAGCCGACGAGTAGTAAAGTATGGGTCAAAAAGTTCATCCGATTGGAATTCGTCTCGGGATCACTAAGGAGTGGTCCTCGAAGTGGTATGCGGATTCCAAAAATTTCCCGGAGTACGTTCATCAGGATCATCGGATCCGGGAGTTCTTGAGGCGCAAGCTCAAGGAAGCCTCGGTCAGCCGAATTCAGATAGATCGGCCCGCCAAACGGGCGAACATTACAATCCATACCGCAAGGCCCGGTATCGTCATTGGCAAAAAGGGTGAAGATATCGAGAAACTGCGCGTCGAGGCTGCGAAGTTCTTAGGGATGCCGCTCCCGGACGTTCGCTTGAACATTGCCGAAATCCGAAAGCCCGAGCTCGACGCTCAGCTTGTGGCGGAGGGCATAGCCCAACAGCTCGAGCGTCGCGTGCAGTTCCGTCGTGCGATGCGCAGAGCCGTGACGAACACGATGCGCGTCGGCGCCGAAGGGGTCAAAGTCAAGGTAAGCGGCCGCCTGAACGGGGCTGAAATCGCGCGCTCCGAATGGTATCGCGAGGGGCGTGTGCCGCTGCATACATTCCGAGCGGATATCGATTATGGCTTCGCCGAAGCGAGGACGACCTACGGCATTATCGGCGTAAAGGTTTGGGTCTTCCGTGGCGAAGTATTCGACTCGCGCGAAGCGCAGACCGAGTCACAGGACGCGTCCGCGCGGCAATAGGGACCGAAAGCCATGTTACAGCCAAAGCGAACGAAATTTCGCAAGCAACACAAAGGCCGCAATCGAGGGCTCGCGCAGCGTGGTAGCGACGTCAGCTTTGGCGAGTATGGCCTGAAAGCTGCGGAGCGCGGCAGACTCACGGCGCGGCAAATCGAAGCAGCGCGGCGGGCAATGACTCGCCACGTCAAGCGTGGCGGAAAGATTTGGATTCGAGTGTTTCCGGACAAGCCAATCACCAAGAAACCTCTCGAAGTTCGCCAGGGCAAGGGCAAGGGTAACGTCGAGTACTGGGTGGCCTTGGTTCAGCCGGGCAGCGTGCTGTACGAGATGTCCGGTGTGGATGAAGTAACCGCGCGCGAAGCGTTCAAGCGCGCAGCCGCGAAGCTCCCAATACCAACGAGCTTCGTTTCGCGACAGGTGACGTGATGGAAGTTAAAGACATCCGCGCGATGCAAACCGAGCAGCTTCGCGAGGAATTGCTGAAGCTGCGGCGTGAGCAATTTAATCTGCGCATGCAGGCGGCTACGGGGCAGGGTGCTCGCCCGGATCAGCCGAGCAAGGTTCGCAAGGACATTGCTCGCATTAAGACAATATTGCGGGAGCGCCGCGACAGTGAGTCGGCAGGACAATCGAAATGAATAGCGAGACGGTTCAAGAGGCAGCATCGAGTCCTAATGGGAGCTCGAAGTCCATAGATGGCGCAGTGATCGGCCGCGTTGTCAGCAATAAGATGCACAAGAGCGTCTCTGTATCGATAGAGCGCCTCGAGCGGCATCCGGTTTATGGGAAGTTCGTCCGCCGTACGACGAAGATCCTCGCTCACGACGAGGCCAACGAGTGCAAGGAAGGCGACACTGTGGCCATTGTCGAGTGCCGGCCGATATCGAAACGAAAAGCCTGGCGGGTCATCGAGATCGTCAAGGCGGCGGCCGCCACTTGAACATCAGAGCAAGGATAGACCAGTGATCCAGACGCAGACGGTTTTGAGCGCCGCAGACAACAGCGGGGCCCGGCGCTTGATGTGCATCAAAGTTCTCGGCGGCTCCAAGCGCCGTTACGCCGGAATCGGTGATGTCATCAAAGTGACGATCAAGGATGCGATTCCACGCGGCCGCGTTAAAAAGGGCGAGGTTTACAATGCAGTTGTTGTGCGCACTCGCCACGGCGTCCGCCGACCGGACGGGTCTGCTATTCGCTTTGACGGCAACGCCGCCGTGCTGCTGAACCAGCGCCTGGAGCCGATCGGAACCCGAATATTTGGCCCAGTGACGAGAGAGCTGCGGACAAGCCGGTTCATGAAGATCATTTCTCTTGCGCCGGAAGTGTTGTAGGGCACAGCGATGAGAAAATTAAAGCAAGGCGATGACGTCATCGTCGTCGCAGGCAAAGACAAGGGGCGCCGAGGAACCGTGCTGAAGGTTTATCCCGACGCGCGCGTCCTGGTGGAGAACGTCAATATAGCCAAGAAGCATCAGCGGCCGAATCCGAACGCCGGTGTCGCGGGTGGAATCATCGAGAAGGAGATGCCGATCGACATCTCTAACGTCATGATCTACAACCCTGCAACGAGCAAAGGTGATCGCGTCGGGATCCGGCAGTTGGAGAACGGCAGTAAGGTTCGCTACTTCAAGTCGAACGGCGAAGTTTTGGACAGCTGAGATGAGCAGGTTATACGAGTTCTACAGAAAAGAAGCCGTGCCCAAGTTGATGGAGCGCCTTGAGCTTACCAACGTCATGGCTGTTCCGCGGATCAGCAAGGTGACGCTCAATATGGGCGTGGGCGAGGCGCTTGCGGATCGAAAAGTGCTAGAGCACGCAATGGACGATATGCGTCGTATCAGCGGCCAGCAGCCGATAATCTGCAATGCGCGGATTTCAGTTGCGACGTTCAAGGTGCGCGCCGGTGTGCCGATTGGTTGCAAGGTGACACTGCGCCGGGACCGTATGTACGAGTTCCTGGACCGCCTTATCAATATCGCAATCCCGCGTATTCGCGATTTCCGTGGTCTGAATGCACGCGCGTTCGATGGTCGTGGAAACTATAACTTGGGTGTCCGCGAGCAGATCATTTTTCCGGAAGTCGACTACGACAAAGTAGACGCGATCCGTGGGCTCGACATTGCTATCACGACAACGGCGCGTAATGACGCCGAAGGCCGAGCGCTGTTGGAAGCATTCAGTTTTCCACTGCGCGCTTAATAGGAATTTAGTCATGGCAAAGAAATCAATGCTCATGCGGGAAGTCAAACGCGCCGCGACTGTGAAGCGATACGCGACCAAACGGGCGGAGTACAAGAAAATCATTAGCAATCCGAAGTCATCCGACGAGGAGCGCTACGAGGCACAACTCCGGTTGCAGGCGCTGCCGCGCGACGCCAGTCCGAGCCGTCTTCGGAGTCGCTGCTCCATCACCGGTCGGCCGCGCGGTTACTACCGCAAATTCGGGCTCGGTCGCAATAAATTGCGGGAAGCAACGATGTGGGGCGAGATTCCTGGCCTTCGCAAGGCGAGTTGGTGAGCGGAGTAGCGTAAATGAGTATGACCGATCCGATTTCCGACATGTTGACGCGTATCCGCAACGGCCAAAAGGCGCGGAAGGTGTCGGTGTCCATGCCGGCGTCGAAAGTAAAGCTCGCCGTTGCCAAGGTATTGGTTGCAGAAGGCTATGTTATCGATGCGAAGATCGAGGGCGATGCGCCGAAGCGTACCCTGACGGTCACTCTGAAGTATCACCATGGCCAGCCCGTCATCGAACGGCTGGAAAGAGCAAGTCGCCCTGGTCTGCGACTTTACTCGAACTCAGATGAACTGCCGAAAGTGCAGGGAGGTCTGGGCGTGGCAATCATTTCGACATCGAAAGGTGTCATGACTGATCGCCAGGCGCGCGCCGAAGGGCACGGCGGCGAAATTCTGTGTCTGGTATGTTAATTCGAGATCGAGTAGCGAGACATGTCTAGAATTTCTAAGCGTCCTGTCGCCGTTGCCAAAGGGGTCGAAGTCGATCTAAAAGGCAAAGCGCTGACGGTGAAGGGGCCGAAAGGAACTCTGACGCTCGACTGTAATTCCGAAGTCGAGGTCGTTAGTTCCGGGTCCGAGCTGTCCGTGAGCGCGCGGTCCGGCAGCCGCTTCGCTCGGGCTATAGCGGGTACGACTCAAGCGCTGATCAGCAACATGGTGCGGGGCGTAAGCACAGGTTTTGAGCGCAAGCTGGAACTTGTCGGTGTCGGTTATCGAGCGCAGGCTCAAGGCAGCAAGCTCAACTTGACGCTCGGCTTCTCTCATCCGGTCGTCTACGACGTTCCGGCAGGGATCACCGTCGAAACACCGAGCCAGACCGAAATTTTCGTTAGGGGCGCCGACAAGCAGGCCGTCGGGCAGGTTGCCGCTGAGCTCAGAGCCTTTCGGCCCCCAGAGCCATATAAAGGCAAGGGCGTTCGCTATTCCGACGAACGAATAGTTCTGAAAGAAGCGAAGAAGAAGTAGCAGGTCAAGCAATGGAAAAGAAGCAGAGACGGCAGCGACGGGCGAAGCGCACGAGGGCCAAAATCAGCGAACTCGCGGCGAATCGGCTGTGCGTACATCGCACGCCGCGGCACATCTACGCACAAGTCATCTCGCCTCGAGACGGCCGAGTTATCGCTGCGGCCTCTACGCTAACCAAGGAGCTTCGCGGCTCGCTTAAGGCGACAGGCAATAAAGATGCCGCGTCGGCAGTCGGCAAGTTGATTGCCGAGAGAGCCAAGGCAGCTGGCATCGAGAAGGTCGCTTTCGATCGCTCAGGATTTGTATTCCACGGCCGGGTGAAGGCGCTTGCGGACGCGGCGCGCGAAGCCGGATTGAACTTCTAGTTCGGAACATAGACACATGGCTAAGACAGAAGAACTCCAGGAAAAGCTCGTCGCGGTCAATCGCGTTGCGAAAGTCGTGAAGGGTGGCCGTCAGTTCGGCTTCACGGCGCTGACTGTGGTCGGCGATGGCAGTGGCCGAGTCGGCTACGGCTACGGAAAGGCGCGTGAGCTTCCGCTGGCGATCCAGAAAGCCATGCAGGCGGCCCGTAACAATTTGCGGACCATCAGTCTCAAGAACGAGACCCTGCAGTACGAGCTAAACGGCCGTCACGGCGCCACTCGTGTATTCATGCAGCCAGCGTCTGAAGGTACGGGAATCATTGCTGGTGGAGCGATGCGTGCTGTCTTCGAGTGTGCCGGCGTTCGAAACGTGCTGGCCAAGAGCTACGGCTCGCGGAATCCGATTAACGTGGTTCGAGCGACCGTGCAGGCGCTGGCAGACATGCATTCGCCAGAGCAGATTGCGAGCAAACGGGGCAAAACCGTCGAGCAAATTCTCGGATAGGACAGGCGATGAGCAAGAAGGCTAAGCAGATTGCAGTGACGCTCATAAAGAGCCGGTACGGGCGAAAACCTGGCCACGCCGAGTGTGTGGCGGGTTTGGGTCTGCGCCGTATGCATCAGACCGTCGCTGTTGTCGACACGCCTGAGAACCGCGGCATGATCGCCAAGGTCTCTTATATGCTCAAGGTCGAGGAATAACACATGCGACTGAATTCGATGAAACCAGCGAGCGGCGCAAAAAAGATCGCCAAGCGAGTCGGTCGCGGTATAGCAGCGGGCGGAGGAAAGACGGCTGGCCGTGGCGTCAAAGGTCAGACGGCCCGTTCTGGTGGCTATCACAAGGTCGGCTTCGAAGGCGGCCAGATGCCCTTGCAGCGCCGGCTGCCTAAGGTTGGCTTTCACTCGCCGCGAGGCAAGCTGCGAGTCGAAGTTCGTCTGCATGAGCTCGCCAAGCTTGCCGGCGACACGGCGGATCTCTTGGCGCTTAAAAATGCGAGCCTGGTGCCCAAGCAGGCGCAACGCGCGAAAATCATCGTCTCGGGGTCTCTCGACCGGGCCGTCAAGGTCGTGGGTCTTCAGGTCACGGCCGGCGCCCGACGCGCGATCGAAGCTGCCGGCGGATCGGTCGAATAGCTTAGGTCATGGCGAAGACCGGCACAGCAAATCCAGCAGCCCTGCTCGGCGAAGCAACGCGCTTCTCCGAGCTTCGGCAGCGGCTGTTCTTTTTGCTCGGGGCGCTAGTCGTCTACCGGGTCGGCACGTTTATCCCTGTTCCTGGTATCGATCCGATCGCGCTGGATCAGTTCTTCGAGCAGCAGTCAGGAACGATACTGAGCATGTTCAACATGTTCTCCGGTGGCGCATTAAGCCGCCTGTCGATCTTTGCGCTCGGCATCATGCCTTATATATCCGCGTCCATCATCATGCAGATGGCAACGCACGTCGTTCCCAGCCTTGGGCAGCTCCGCAAGGAGGGAGAGTCGGGCCGTCGAAAGATCACCCAGTACACGCGTTACGGCACGGTGATTCTGTGTGCTTTTCAGGCGCTGGCCGCGGCTACTGCGCTGCAGAACCAAGGGGTTGTCATAAATCCAGGCAGTAACTTTGTGCTGATCGCGGCGATTACGCTCGTTACAGGCACGATGTTTCTGATGTGGCTCGGTGAGCAGATCACCGAGCGCGGCGTAGGTAATGGAATCTCGATGATTATTCTTTCGAGCATTATCTCTGGGTTGCCCTCCGCAATCGGCGGCACGCTCGAGCTCGTCAGCACGGGCGGCATGAATCAAGCGATGCCGTTCATCCTTGGTGTGCTTATCCTCGGTGTCACGTTCTTCGTTGTGTTCATGGAGCGGGCGCAGCGACGCATTACGGTGAACTATGCGAAGCGCCAACAAGGACGCCGCCTCTACGCCGGTCAGACATCTCATCTGCCGTTCAAGATCAATATGGCGGGCGTTATCCCGCCGATTTTCGCCTCGAGCTTGATACTTTTTCCCGCAACGATTGCAAGCTGGTTTGGCACCAGTCAGGCGGTTTCGGGTCTGCAGCGGATTGCCGCCAGTCTCTCGCCGGGCCAACCGGTCTATATTCTGCTATACGCGTCGTTGATCATGTTCTTCTGCTTCTTCTACACCGCCTTGGTGTTCAACTCCAGGGAGACGGCGGATAATCTTAAGAAATCCGGGGCGTTTATTCCCGGTATTCGTCCCGGACACCAGACAGCTGAGTATATCGATAAGGTATTGACGCGGCTGACCTTCTGGGGCGCCGTCTACATCACCGGCGTGTGTCTGTTGCCCGAGTTCATGATTCTACAGTTCAATGTGCCGTTCTATTTTGGCGGCACCTCGCTGCTGATCATCGTCGTCGTATCCATGGATTTCATGTCGCAGATGCAGGCGCACATGATGAGCCATCAGTACGAAGGTTTACTGAAGAAGGCGAATCTTCGCGGCTATGGCCGCAAGAACGTCTAGAGTTTTAGAGGGATAGGTTCATGAAAGTCAGAGCTTCCGTCAGAAAGATCTGCCGTAACTGCAAGATCATTCGCAGACATGGCGTGGTTCGAATTATTTGCTCGGATCCCCGTCATAAGCAGCGCCAGGGTTGAGGAATTAGCGTATGGCACGTATCGCAGGTATCAACGTCCCCGACAGCAAGCATGTCATCATTGCCCTGACGCACATTCATGGTGTCGGTCGAAGCCGAGCCGCACTCGCTTGTCAGGCAGCGGGAATAGACCCGGCAATCAAGGTCAAGGAATTGACCGAGCCTGAGATAGCCAAGCTCAGGGATGTGATCGCAAAGTTTGCCGTCGAAGGTGACCTTCGCCGCGAGACTGCCATGAACATCAAGCGTCTCATGGACCTTGGAACTTATAGAGGCATCCGGCATCGCCGTGGCTTGCCGATGCACGGTCAGCGAACTCGAACTAATGCCCGGACCCGAAAAGGCCCGCGTCGGCCGATCCGGAAATAAGTAGCGGAATAATCGTAAGGAAACGGGATACACGAACGGAGCAATAATGGCGCAACCGACCCGACCAAAGAAGAAAGTGAAACGGCAGATACTTGATGCCGTGGCTCATGTACACGCCTCTTTCAACAACACCATTATCACGATCACTGATCGGCAAGGTAATACGCTCTCGTGGGCGACAGCTGGCGGCTGTGGCTTCAAGGGCTCTCGCAAAAGTACGCCGTTTGCGGCGCAGGTAGCGGCGGAGCGCGCCGGCACCGCTGTGAAAGATTACGGCGTAAAGAACGTTGAGGTGCGCGTGAAGGGGCCAGGTCCCGGTAGAGAGTCTGCAGTCCGCGCCCTGAATGCAGCGGGATTCCGAATCACGCAGATTGAGGATGTAACGCCAATCCCCCACAACGGCTGTCGACCGCCCAAGCGTCGTCGCGTTTAAACGGTATAAGCAATGGCAAGATATAGAGGTCCAACGTGTAAGCTCTCCCGTAGGGAGGGCACCGATCTGTTCTTGAAGAGCGGCGTCAAACCGCTCGAGTCGAAATGCAAGCTCGAGATTCCACCAGGTGGGCTCGGTCAGAGGCGCTCGAGACTATCCGACTATGGCATACAGCTGCGTGAGAAACAGAAGCTGCGGCGTATGTATGGCGTGCTCGAACGCCAGTTTCGAAACTACTACCAGAAGGCGGCTCGAGGGCGTGGCTCGACTGGCGAAAACCTGTTGAGAATGCTGGAGTCACGGCTGGACAACGTCGTCTACAGAATGGGTTTCGCCTCGACTCGTGCCGAGGCCAGGCAGCTCGTGAGCCATAAGGGTATCAGCGTGAACGAACACATCGTAAACGTGCCGTCGTATCAGCTGAAGGCAGGCGACAAGATATCCGTGCGGGAACGAGCTAAAGCGCAGACACGTATCAAGTCAGCTCTAGATATCGCAACCCAAGTCGGGTTGCCGGAGTGGGTCGAGGTCAACGAAAAGGCGATGGAGGGAGTGCTGAAAGCACTGCCGGAGCGGGAAGAGATTCTGCCGGACATCAACGAGAACCTCGTCGTCGAGCTCTACTCCAAGTAAAGCGAGGAACCTAAATGCACGAATCAGCTACAGAATTCTTGAGGCCGAGGACCGTAAAGGTTCAGCCTCTAAGCCCGAATCATGCGAAGATCACGGTGGAGCCTTTCGAGCGCGGCTTTGGCCATACCTTGGGAAACGCTTTGCGCAGAGTGCTGCTGTCTTCGATGCCCGGAGCCGCAATTGTCGAGGCAGAGATCGACGGTGTTTTGCATGAGTACACGAGCATCGAGGGTGTTCAGGAGGATGTCGTCGATATCCTGCTGAACCTCAAGACCGTCGCGATCAAAATGCACGGCCGAGACTCATCCGAGCTGTCGTTATCCAAGAAGGGCCCAGGCCCGGTCACGGCCGGCGACATTGTGTGCGACCATGATATCGAGATCGTCAACCCCGATCTCGTCATCGCCAATCTAACCCAGGCGGGCGAGCTGCGGGCCTTTCTGAAAGTCGTTCGCGGTCGCGGGTACCAGCCAGCGGTGCAGCAGACACTATTCGACGAGCAGACTCGGCCGATCGGGCGCTTACAGCTCGATGCGTCGTTCAGTCCGGTGCGCCGAGTGACCTACACGGTCGAAAGCGCGCGCGTCGAGCAGCGTACCGACTTGGATAAGCTGATCATCGACATCGAGACCGACGGAACCATCGATCCCGAGGAAGCAATCCGACGTGCGGGCGGCATCCTCAAGAGTCAGCTCGATGTGTTCGTTGACCTGCAGAGCGAGGATGAAGTCGGTTTCAACGGAGCGGAGTCGCCCGTCGATCCGATCTTGCTACGAGCCGTGGATGAGCTCGAGCTGACGGTTCGATCAGCCAACTGCCTCAAGGCGGAGAACATCAACTATATCGGTGATCTCGTGCAGCGCACTGAGGTCGAGTTGCTGCGAACGCCGAATCTTGGCAAGAAGTCGCTGACCGAGATCAAGCAGGTGCTCGAAATACATGGCCTTGCGCTGGGCA
>JAHEEM010000282.1 GCA_024640695.1 Rhodospirillaceae bacterium
TTGTAGTCTGGATCTACCCATGCGCGTGCGACGACGCGCGCGCCGTTCATCGGCCCGATATCGCGCTCGTAGACGGCAGCGACGTGATCGAGCGTCTCGCGGCTGACGATGCCCTTGTCCATCAGCAGCTTCTCGAGTCTTGCGACGCGCGCCTCGAGGGCCTGCGTCTCGGTGTCGCTGCGGCGCGGCTCGAGGTAAGGATTCGGCGGCGCCTTGTGCGGATGGTCGTGACCACGTTCAGTCATGGTGGGTCTGCACGGCGGGCTCGAGGTAGTCCTCCCAGAGATCGATGTAGAGGCGATCGCGATGATTTGCTGCGGGACCCCAAAGCTCGGTGGCCTCGAACCCGACGCTGTACAGCGGCTGTGGGCTCTCGCCGAGGCCGTGGGCACTCGTATCGGGAAAGACGTGCGTGCCATGGATTGCGTGAACAGTGCCTGAGCGCCCGCGCACGTAGCGCGGCAGGCGCGTGTGACCGGCCGGGTTTAGATTGCGAGCGCATACGCGCTCGCCGACGGCGAAGCGCGGCAGCTGGCGGCCGTTGTTGCGATCGGCCGGCCGGCCCTTACGAATGACGGTGTCGATCTCGCTGGGGGTGACCGCGACGGTTGCAGCAGGTCCGGCGGAGATTCCGCTCGTAAGCTCGTCTGGATTGACGAGCCCGGTTTCCAGCGCAAGCAGCTCAACGCGCGCGAGCCACTTCTCGTAATAGCTCGAGCGCAGATATTCGACGGGCGCGATGCGCTCGATGCCGTGGCGGCGATAGTCGAGGGAGCCGAGCGCGCCGCCGGCCGCGACATTGATCGCGAACACGCGCCGCTCCCAGTCGCTGTGGAACACGGGCTCATAGGCTTCAGTCACGACGGGACCGAAGCATGTCATGCCGCCCAGATCGTGAATACCGTTCATCGCGGTGCCGCGTTACGCGGTAGGTCTAGAGACTCGTCGTGTTGAGGATCGCCTGCTCGGAGATGAGCTGCCAACCGCGCGCGTGCTGCATGAAGTCGCGGTACGACGTCCAGACTTTGTCGACGACCGGATCCTCGGCCGCGAGCTCCTCGACGACCTCGAAGGTCAGCCGCTTCAGCTCGGCGAGCACTTCGTTGGGGAAGGCGCGCACGTCGGTGCCGCTTGCGCGGATCTGCTCGAGCGAGTTGGCGTTGCGCGCCATGAACTCGGAGATCATATCCATGTTGGTTGCCTGACATGCGATACGCACGATCGCCTGCAGATCTTCGGGCAGCGAGTTCCACGCGTCGAGATTGATCATGCATTCGAGCGTTGGACCAGGCTCCTGCCAGCCGGGGTAATAGTAGTATTGAGCTGCGTTATTAAGCCCCAGCGCGAGATCATTGTAGGGGCCCACCCACTCGGTCGCGTCGATGCTGCCGGTCTGCAGCGCCGTGAAGATCTCCGAGAGCGGCAGATTCACGGGCGTGCCGCCGGCGCGCCGCAGCACTTCACCGCCGATTCCCGGGATACGCATCTTCAGGCCTCGCAGGTCTGCGATGCTATTGATAGGTTTGTTGAACCAACCGCCCATCTGCACGCCGGTGTTGCCGGCCGGGAACGGATACAGGTTGAAGCGCCCGTAGACCTCGCGCCAGAGTTCCAGCCCGCCGCCATAGTAGAGCCACGCGTTCATCTCGTGCGCATTCATCCCGAACGGGATGCATGCGAAGAACTGCGTCGCTTCACTCTTGCCGCGCCAGTAGTAGGCTGCGCCGTGGCCCATCTCGACCGAGCCCTGCGAGACTGCGTCGAACACCTCGAAGGCCGGAATCAGCTCGCCCGCCCCGTACACCTGCACCTGCATGCGGCCGGCGCTGAGCTCGTTGATGTAGCGCGCGAGTGTGTTGACGCCCGTTCCGAGTCCCGGGAAGTTCGGCAGCCAGGTTGTGCACATACGCCAAGAGAAGCGCTCGGTGGACTCCGTGCTCTGCTGTTCCACCGGTGTGCAGGCGGCGAGCGCGGCGCCGCTGCCGATTCCGGCGATGAAGTCGCGACGTTTCATGGCGAGATTCCTTATGATTTGCCCAAGTCTAGCGTGCTTTGTTCTTTTGTTCAGCCCACCAGGCCAGGCGCTCGGCGACGGTCTTTTCGAAGCCCTGGGTCCCGGGCTCGTACCAGCGGACCCCGCGCAGCGCTTCGGGCAAATACTCCTGACCCGCCGCGAAGCCGCCCTCGGAATGATCGTAACGGTAACCTGCGCCGTAGCCGATCTCTTTCATTAGCTTGGTCGGTGCGTTCCTGATGTGCTTCGGCACCGGCTCGGCAGGGTGCTCGCGTGCGGCGGTCTGGGCTCGGCCCCAGGCCTCGTAGATCCGGTTCGATTTTGGCGCCGAGGCCAGATAGATCACGGCCTCGACAAGCGCGAGCTCACCTTCGGGCGAGCCTAAGAAGTGATATGCATCCTTGGCCGCGAGTGCGAGCTGTAATGCGCGCGGGTCAGCGAGCCCGATGTCTTCGCTCGCCATGCGCACGATGCGTCGTGCGAGATACAAGCCGTCCTCGCCGCCCTGGATCATGCGCGCCAGCCAGTAGAGTGCCCCTTCGACGTCGCTGCCGCGCACGGCTTTGTGCAGCGCCGACACTAAATTGAAGTGCTCTTCGCCGGCTTTGTCGTAGCGTGCGAGGCGCTGCGCGAGCACAGCCTCGATGAGATCGGCATCGATGACCGGGCGCGCCTGCGGGTCGATCGTAACGAGATGCGTCCAGAGTGCCTCCGCTGCGTTGAGCGCCCGGCGCGCATCTCCATCGGCATGTCGTGCGAGGAGATCGAGCGCGGCGCCGTCGATCTCGGGCGCGATTCGCCCCGACGGCAGATCGTCGCGCAGGACGGCGAGCGCTTTCACAAGGATCGCGCGTATGTGTTCGGTCGAATGCGGTTCGAGCACGAATACGCGCAGCCGCGAGAGCAGCGCGGGGTTGAGCTCGAAGGAAGGGTTCTCGGTCGTCGCGCCGATCAGCGTGATTACGCCTTCCTCGACCCATGGTAAGAACGCATCCTGCTGCGCCTTGTTGAAGCGGTGGATTTCGTCGCAGAATAGGATTGTTGCGCGGCCCTCGGATTCGCGACGCTGCTGGGCTTCCTTGATGATCTCGCGCACGCGCGGCACCCCCTCGGTCACGGCGCTGAACGGCACAAACGCACTCTCGGTGTAGTTGGCAATGAGCCGCGCGAGCGTGGTCTTGCCCGAGCCCGGCGGGCCCCACAGGACCATGCTGCCGGTCGCACCGCGCTCGATTGCTGCGCGCAGCGGTTTGCCCGGCCCGAGCAGATGCTCCTGGCCGAGGAAATCGTCGAGCGTCTCGGGCCGCATGCGGTGTGCGAGCGGCGCCTGGGTGACAGGCTCGGTAGGGAAGAGGGAGGGCTCGGGATTCATGGCGTTGCGGCCAGTGTACATAAACGCCTGCGGGGGCTCATCAGGCGCCAGCGATGTGTATACTTTCGCCATGAGCCGCACGGCATTGCCACTGGTTCTTTTGGTTTGCCTGAGCTTGTTCGGGGCGCAGCTCAGCGGCCTGCACATGCATGTCGACCACGACGGCTACAGCGGTGGGCCGCACGCAGCCCATTCCCATGACAGTGGCGCCGACCCGCACGATCACGAGCACGAAACCGACGTCACGGCCGTTGAGCTCGGCACGATCGGCTCCAAGCACGTGCTGTTTCTTATCGCGGTCGTGCTGTCGATTGTGATGAGCTTTAATATCTGCCGGCGTCTCACGCCGTGCCACGTACCCGCGTTCGCGCCCG
>JAHEEM010000283.1:0-3063 GCA_024640695.1 Rhodospirillaceae bacterium
CACAAATCAGCACAGCTGATGTATATTTCGCCACCTGAACATCCAGTAGGAGGGGGAGTTTCTATGAAACGGCTATATATTTCGGCAATCGCCACATCTGCGCTGATCGCGTTACCGGCATTTTCACAGGCAGATTGCGACAGACCAGACATGATTAACGTGCCTGCCGGAACCACTTCAACCTTAGACGAAATGCTTGAAGCCCAGGCAAATGTTCGAGACTTCCTTGCCACGATGGAAGAGTATCTCGATTGCGTCAACGCAGAGATCGAATCGGCGCCCAAGGATAGCCCACCGGAAACGCAGGCAGAAATGATCGAACAGTTCAATTCCGGGATCACCGAGATGGAAACGGTTGCAGCGCGATTCAACGATGCGCGCGTGGCTTATCAGGAAGCCAACCCTTCGGAGTAACCCAACTCAAGAACCAGCCTGACGTAACGGCGAGCATTTGCCTGCGTGGCAAGTGCTCGCCGCTTTGTTTTTCAGTTTCCGCACAGCCACAGCATTTAGCGGCTTATTCTCCAGCGTTTATGTCCACAGCTTCGCTGGCGGAGGGCGGTTGATAAATCTCCGAAAACCCGCCGGTCGGAACTGCTCGCTCCGGAATGGGTTCGCCGTTTGCCCGGGCTTCAGTTACGCTTCGCTGGAAACGCTGCTCGGCCCTGAGCGCGTTCGCAACAAAGAAATTGCCTTCATGGCATGAATATTCAAGCACTTCGTAGTCAGGCTGCGTCGTGAGCGTTAGCCTAAACGACCAGGGCCGCTCAAAGGTGCGCGGATCGTCAACGCGAACGACGTAGTCAATCATGTCCGGATCGATGCGGGTAAATCGCTCGGTCAGCCTGAGTTCCTCGCTGTGCGGCACGCGGCCAATTGTCAGCTCATCGGTGAAATTTGTCGTTTCTACTACGAGCGTATCGCCGTCCCAATGCCCGATTGACGAACCCATGTACTGGCGCACGTTCGAATCGGCGGGCGGGCGGCTATCGAGCGGGATGATGCGAGTGTCATGCAGCATTTCATAGGTGATCGCGATTTCGGTTGGCGACTGAACTATGCGCATCGCATCGCCATAGAGCGACGGCAGAATAGATCCAGTCACGCCGCGAGTGATGCAGCGGTCGTAATACGAAAAGTCTTCGGTCGTAAAGAATGGACCGTTCGACTGACCGGCGCGGCGCGCCGCTTGGCGTTGCTGGCCCTCTTGCGTGAGCGCCGGCATTTGACCGTCCTCGGGATCGATGATGTATGAGGTGTAACCAAAAGTACGCGTGCCGGTTTCCGCCGAATCCAGCGCGCTGAGCTGCAGGCGATCATCATTATCCTGCCCGGCTGCCAATGCAGCCAAGCCCCCAGCGCCACCGGCCATGCGCAGCTTGAATTCCTCTGTCGTCAAATGCTGGCGCGTTGCGTATTGAGCAGGCCGGCTCATGGGTACTCCGCTCATGTCACGGCTCGTAAAGGTACCCTCCAGATTCGGGTCGCCCCAGGAAAAGCTTGGCGCTCGCCAATCAGGATCGGCGAAAGCAGCGGCGGTCTGTTCAGCCGGGAGCGGTTCTTCCTGAGGACTGCCGGCTGGGTTTTGCGCGGCCGCTTCGCGGCTGGCCAGGAGCCCTGCCGACAGACCAATACCCGCAATCGCCAGCGCTGATAGCCGCATATGCCGACCTTGAAAAGCAAAAATCCGCCGTCCGTCGACTCGCTTAATCAGGCCCCACATTTTTACGTCTCCCACGCCGAGCATTGGTGGCTATAATAAAGCCTATGCTGAACCGATTACCATCCGTCACCCTTTGCCTCATCGTGGCCACGTGCCTCGCGAACTCCGTATTTGCGCAAGAACGGGCGCGGCCCGAGCGGATCGCCGGCAAACCGAATCTAAACGGCATCTGGCAGGCTGCGAACAGTGCTCATTGGAATCTAGAAGCGCACTCCGCTGCAGCGTTGCCGGAGTTCTGGGCGCTCGGCGCACTCGCTGCAATTCCAGCCGGTCAAAGCGTCGTAGTCGGTGACACTATCCCGTATCTACCGCAGGCGCTGGCCAAGCGTGAAGAAAACCGCGCCGGCTGGCCCGCTTCCGACCCCGAAGCCAATTGCTACATGCCAGGCATCCCGCGCGCGACCTACATGCCCTATCCGTTCCAAATCGTGCAGGGCGAGGGCGACACGATTATGTTTGCGTATTCATACGCAAACGCCAACCGACCCGTCTACATGACCAATCATGAGATTGCCCCAGTGGATCTGTGGATGGGCAGATCGAACGGATCGTGGGACGGTGACACTTTGGTAATCGAAGTGAACTCGAACATCGACCAGACGTGGCTCGACCGCGCCGGCAATCATCACAGCGCAGCGATGACCGTGACTGAGCGCTATTCGCTTATCAATGAGTACGCGATGCAGTACGAAGCGACTATAGACGACCCGCAGACGTTCTCCAGACCGTGGACCATTCGCATGCCGCTGTATCGTCGTATGGAGCCCAATGCACGAATTCTGGAATTCAATTGCGTGGAATTCGCCGAAGAACTGCTCTACGGAGACTTAATGACGAAAGAGGCCGAGGTGCCCGCCGATGCTAATTAATGCGGACGATTTGCCGACGCTGACGATTAATCGCCAAATTATTAATGAGGTACGCTCAATGTCAACCAAAGCCCTAGCCGCTATAGCGCTCGCCCTGGCAACTATCTGGGCTGCGGCGCCGACTGCCGCGCACCATTCTTTTGCTGCAGAGTTCGACATCAACCAGCCGATTCAGCTGCGCGGCGAAGTAATCCGGATGGTGTTCACCAACCCGCATTCCTGGATCTACCTGCGTGTCACGACGGACAGCGGTGAAGTCCAGGAATGGTCCATCGAGGGCGGGGCTCCCAACGCGCTGATACGCCGTGGCTGGAACCGAAATTCACTGCCGCCGGGTACCGAGGTTACGGTCCTCGGCTATCGCTCGCGCGACGGCTCGAACACCGCCAACGGCGGGTCGGTGACATTGCCGGATGGATCGACGTTATCGGTGAGCTCCATTGGCATCGGCGCACCGAGCGCACAATAGGA
>JAHEEM010000283.1:3073-3733 GCA_024640695.1 Rhodospirillaceae bacterium
AGGAAAGATTGCCCCGTTTGACGACCGCGTGCAGATCGGCAGTGCCGATCCTTGGCATCAGTTCGGCCTGCCGACGCGCTATTCGAGATCTGAGAATTCGCGCCGCAGATCTGAGCGCTTGTCCTTGTCGGTAATGATCCGCTCCAGCACTCTGATTCGCTCTTCCAAGTCCGCCACTCGACGTTCTGCATCAAGTTGCTGGTCGGCTTGCGGGTCATCGCGCTGAGCGCGGTCGCGAAATATTGTCATGAATACCCGGTAAGTCAGGACAATCGCAATAATGGCTATGACAAATTCAAATGCCCGCATGTCTTAATCCTTGAGACCTTCAAATTCGCGATCCAAGCGGAAACGCTTGGAAGTGACGTATTTTTCGAGCCGCTGTAAGCGCCGGTCAAGCTCGCGGAATCGATGCCGCTGACTGTTTACCGTTGCGTGGGGCTCTGAACGCACACGCTGCCGGAGCTCTGAATCGTAGGCCGTATCAGGCCGCTCGTCTTCGGGTGATTTTTCTAGCAACAGCGCGAGGATGAAGTAAGCAACGATGACGGTCGGAAAAAACACGAAAGCGCCGATAGCCGTCAACAAGCGCACTATGGAACGGTCAAAACCAAAATGCTTCGACAATCCGGCGCACACGCCGAGGATGCGCGCATCGTT
>JAHEEM010000078.1:0-5135 GCA_024640695.1 Rhodospirillaceae bacterium
CGTCTGTGTGCCGAAGAGCTTCGATCGGTGCTTGCGCAGAATCTGTAAGGCGCCCAGCGCCCAGCGAAAACGCTGCACTTTGTAATCCAGGAAGTTGTCCGGTGTGAGTCCCTTGCCGTAGCTGCGTGGGATAAACCGCGCCTCGTGGCCGTGCTCGAGCACGCGCAAGCCTAGCTCCGCGTCTTCGGTAATGGTGCGCTCGTCCCAGCCGCCGATTTCCGTGAGCACGCGCTTGCGAATCATCGTCATCGTGCCGTGCTGAATGATCGCGTTGCGGTCGTTGCGCGTCAGCATGCCGATTTTGAAAAAGCCCTGATACTCAGCGTCGCACATCGCCTTGAACGAGCTTGCATCGCCGTCGCGATAATCCTGCGGCGCCTGCACGATCGCGACAGCCGGTGCAGCGAACTGCGGAACGAGATCGCGTAGCCACTGCCGGGTCACTTTGTAGTCGCTGTCGATGACGGCGACGATTTCGGCGTCGCGCGCAGTATGATGTAGCGAAAAGTTGAGCGCGCCAGCCTTGTATCCAGCTAACGGGTCTACGTGGAAGAAGCGGAAGCGCTCGCCGAGACTCGCGCAGAGCGCCTCGACGGGTCGCCACGTGCGCTCGTCGGGGGTGTTGTTGTCGATGACGATGACCTCGAAGTGCGGATAGTCGAGGTCCGCCAGGGCGCGCAAGGTCTCGCCTAGCAGTTCCGGTGGCTCGTTGTAGGTCGGCACATGGATCGAGACCTTTGGAAGGGCGCCCCGCTCGGCGTCATCCGGTGGGGGCGGGAGTTGAACCCGAGCGCACCAGATCGCTTCGGCCCACTCGTGTGCTTCGACGAGCACCAAGAGCACCACGCCGAGCATGCCGCCGAGCAGCAGCATGGTGGACAGCACATCCAGCACACCCCAGTACTGCGGCGCGTTCACGCTGAGGCTCCACACGCCAGCCGTGGCAACGGCAGCGGCTGTGACGGCGATGAACGAGCGTCCTGTTCGCTGGAGCCTGTGACCGTCCGCAACCATCAGGAAGAATACGAGACTCGCCAGCAGCGCCGCGGCGAGCGACAGGCTCGGCCATGCCGGCACCGGCTCGACGGGGCCACTGAGCGCATACTTCGGTTCGCGGTCAACGTCGTAGATTCCCCAGTACGCGCCTGCCTCGCCTTCGTCGAATCGCTTCCAGGGCTGGTCGAAGGCCTCCATGAGAAAATACTCGTAGCCCTCTTCGTCCGCGCGCTGCAGGAAGCGCCGCAAGAACGTGGCGGCATTGGCGGGAGAGGCGACGGCTGCATCGCGCGTCCGGCCGAAGCTCGGCCAGCCTACTTCGCCGATCAGAATTTCCTTGTCCGGAAAAGCGACCTGGAGAGCCTGCATGCGCGATACGACGTGGCCGACGGCATCGTCGATGCCGATGCCTTCCCAGTACGGCAGCAGATGCACGACGATGAAGTCTACTGCGTCGGCAAGCTCGGGGTGCTGCAGCCAGATATGCCATGGTTCGGCCGTGCTGATGGGGATGGGCGAAACTCTACGCGCCCGTGTGAGCCACGCTGTCAGCTCTTCGACGGATAGCGTTTCTGTGAGCACCGTCTCGTTGCCAATAATTGCTCGCTTAACGTTCCGATTTTGGGATGCGGCGGTGCCGAGTTGCTCCAGTCGCAAAGTATCGATGTGTGGATCGCCATCGAGATCGACACCGACCGTGACCTCGAGGCCGTGATGTGCTGCCAATTCGGGAATGGCGCTCAGGGTCCCGTCCAGGGAGTAGGTGCGCACTGAGTCTGCGCTGCGCGCAATCAGTGCCAGATCCGCATCGATATCACTAGCATCTGGGTACTGCTCGAGTGACGGTGTCTGGCCGCGCCGCAGGGGTGAGAATGCAAAGCCATCCACGCTGCCGGGCCACTGCGGCTCGAGCCTGGGCTGATTCGTCGCGGCCCAGCCGGCGACCGTGCCGGCAGCGATCGCGAGAACCAGCAGGGTGTTGATTGTTCGTGTTGCTTTCACTGGAGATTCCGCCGCAGAGGACTGGCGCAGTCGGCCCAGTCCGGACTCTGTGGAAGCAGTATATTGTAGTAGTCGACGCCTATCGATGTGAATGTGCTTGAGAATAGCTGCTGCGCCTGTGTTGCGGTCTCTCAGGTTCCTCAAAACGGCCTGTAATATAGCCGCCCTCGTGCGGGGCTACGGTTAGGCGGTTCATGCACTTTTCTGTCGGAGTAGCGTCCCGTGATCTTGATTTGTCAGCGTGACGTTGCAAAGCCCGACGACAAATACCTGACCCGTGTCCGCTGTGATAAAATCAGCGACGGCCTCACTGCCCCCTCCCAGCTCTCTCGCTGTTTAGACGGATGCCGAGGAGAGTGAGCTAAAAATACATTTGCATAGCGCGGATGACATCCAGGCCCGACGTCTGAGGCGATGAACCTTAAGGAATTACATTGCGCAGCTCGCAGGCGCCGGCAAGGTAAGGAGCCGCGCTTGCTCGGACTCTCCTGCTGCTAACCGATCTGCTCGAAGCCAGTACATCCTTTGCCGCCTGGTGCCGCCGGTTCTCTATGCAGAGCTTTCACAGTAAACACGGACGTACGAACATGACAAAGAATCTTGCCCGGGGCGTGCTCGGCTCTAAGCTCGGTATTGCCTTCCTGGCCTGCGGTTCGGTCTTCAGCCTCTCCGCGTACGCCGAGCCCTACGCGGGTGCGAGTATCGGCAGCGTATCGCTCGAAGCCAATGTCAGTGGAGAGAGCCTCGACGAGCACGATTCCGCGGGAAAGCTCATTTTTGGCTACATCTTTGATTTTCCGGTCGTCGATCTGAGCTTCGAAGCGAACTATGTCGATCTCGGCTCTCCCAGTGATGAGTCGACTGGTGCGAAGGTGGATATCAGCGGACTCGACGTGTTTGTCATCGCAGGCTTGGATTTCGGTTTCGTCGGTGCCTTCGCAAAGGCCGGCGCGATTGCGTGGGACGCGGACGCAACCGCCGGAAGTTTTTCCAGTAGCACCGACGGCACCGACACGGTCTACGGCGTTGGCCTTCGCTTTAATGTCGCCTCGCTCTTTCTGCGCGTGGAATACGAGCGGTTCGATATCGAAAGTGTGGACAATGTCGATTTATTTTCCGCTGGGGTCGTCTGGCGATTCTGAGCTTCGAGTTTGTCGACGAGGTTGATCCTCGTTTGGCATTCAGTGCGCCTCCAGTCGCGCGCCGGACCATGGACGAAAGATGGGGTTCGAACGCCCGCCTGACTTCGTGCGCAGGCTCCTTTGCCGGCCGCAAGCTGGACGCACAGTTGGCGTTTCAGCGTATGGCCGTTGCTCAGCGGCAATCGTGAAGAAATCATGCCAAAGCAGAGCATGCTCAAAAAGCTCTGCGGACTCGTAACGTATCTTTCGTCTCATCTGGGTTGTAAGGTATTCAGCTGCTGCCAAATACAAGTCATAGATTAGGAATACTTAATGGCAAAGAAAGTTCTAGTTGTGCTCACATCGCATGACCAGCTTGGTGATACCGGTCGTAAAACAGGGTTCTGGCTTGAGGAACTGGCCGCACCGTACTACACATTCAAAGACGCAGGTGTTGAGCTAACGTTGGCGTCTCCCAAAGGCGGTCAGCCGCCTCTCGATCTACAAAGTGATGACCCTGCCGCTCAAACAGATGCAACTCGTCGCTTCAAAGATGACGCTCTCGCAAACGAGCAGTTGGCGAACACCGTGAAGCTCTCGGAGATTAGTGCCGTCGACTATGACGCGATTTTCTATCCTGGAGGGCACGGTCCTCTCTGGGATCTGGTATCGGACCAGAGTTCCATCGGTCTAATAGAAGCCTTTTGGTCAGCTGAGAAACCTGTCTCCAGCGTCTGTCACGCTCCCATCGTTTTGGTGAACGCAAGGGACTCATCTGGTGAATTAATCGTAAAGGATCGTGAAGTCACAGGGTTCTCCAACAGCGAGGAAGACGCCGTAGGATTAACCGAGATCGTTCCGATGCTGGTCGAAGACACCATGATTAAGCTCGGTGCCAGATATTCGAAAGCCGGGGAGTGGGAGGCCTACACCCGGCAGGATGGCAACTTGATCACCGGACAGAACCCTGCCTCGTCCAAACAGGTTGCTAAATTGGTTCTGAAAACACTCGGTGTTCAAAAAAACGACTAAATCCCTACTTAGACTGAACCGCTTCAGTCCCATGGGGCTGTTGATTCGTATGCTCGATTGACTCACTTGTCGAAGTATTTGCGTTGAATAGTTGACCCACCGAATACTAATAATCTCGTGGGCTTGCTGCCTGGTTGATGGGTCGACATTTGATGCAATTCCCGGGTCCGTTTTCGGTGCAAAACAACAACCTGCTCAAATGGCACAGCGAAGGCGATCTGCCCTACGCGAACCTCGTGCGTCGTCTACCACATGGCGACTCGGTCGTTCGCCGTTGCGAGCAATGGCTGACGGAGCACTTCCGAGACCAGGAAGCGATCGGTCGCGTGACAGCCTTGAGCGCTATTCCAGAACGCACGCTAAAACGCCGCTTCAAAGCAGCGACGGGCAGCTCGTTGATTGAGTATTTGCAGAATCTCCGCGTCGAGGAAGCCAAGACCCTGCTCGAGACCACCGAACTGCCCATTGAGGAGATCGGTGAACGGACCGGTTACTCGGACACTTCCTTCTTCAGGCGGCTGTTTAAACGCCTCACCGGCCTCACGCCCAGTCACTATCGGCGGATGTTCAAGCCGATGCTGCAAATAGCTTGAACCGGCTGTTATTGCTCCCGAGCAACCGCATAAAGTCGGATGTGGAGATACCCGTCGACGCTCATGCGGCCCAACCCGAATAGCTGCTTTCGGCCATATTCGGTCGTGTACTCGCCAAGGACAGCGTTATTCCGCTTCTGGCTTTAAGGCTAACTGGCAATGATTAATGGCAAATGCTGTCAAAAATGGCATTGAGAAATTTGCTTTCCATGATCTCCGCGCCAAGTCAGCATCGGATGATGTTCTAAGCGCCGCGACGAAGCGTTTGGGGCACTCCAGCGGAGAGATGACGAAGCGTGCTTATCGGCCGAAACCGGAGAAAGCGAGGCAGTTGCGTTGATTATTTCCCACACTGCCTAGAACTAAAAGGCATTATGAAGCCTTGTAAATG
>JAHEEM010000078.1:5145-13178 GCA_024640695.1 Rhodospirillaceae bacterium
CGAATTTCCCAGGTTTTTGGTTTTTTCCCAGGCTACCTATAACTACCTAGTATGCAAGCTATTGAAAGATTGGCGCGCCCGGAGAGATTCGAACTCCCGACCACCTGGTTCGAAGCCAGGTACTCTATCCAGCTGAGCTACGGGCGCGTGTTTGAAATCAATAGCTTATAGCGTCTCGAGCGAGGGGCTGTCTAATAAAATCTGATCCGTCTAATAAACGTCGCTGCGAGCACACCGAGAAGTATATAAGACTGCAGAGGAGACAGGGATAGGAACTGCACGTGGTCAGCCAGTGACTTAGTCACTCAGTGGCTCAGTCGCCCCGGTTCCAATATCCGCTATCGGCCACTTCCTGCCGCTTTGCTCAACGCTGAGAATATATCACTCGGGCGTCCGCGCTTACCGCGACAGTCGCCGTTAATTGACGTTGATTTTTCGGCTCTCGGCCCAGCGTCCGCTACGGACCACAAAGCTGAGCCGCAGTTATCGGGAGGTGCTCTGCTCTGTCACTTCCGCAAACAGCCACGAGCGGTCACTCCACAAGTGACGACCGATCGGCGGCTGCCTTCAGCTGCAGAGGTCCAGGCGCTCGCGGCAGAGGCGGTATTCGCTTTCCAGCGCAACGCGCAGGCGGGCCTGCGCCCGCCGGTTACGGTGCCGCGCTTTGACGTAGTCCGACAACGCTTTACTAGCGGCCTCGTCGCCGAGCTGCAGCAGCCAAACAGACGTTGCGAGCTGGCACGCGAACGCCCGCTCAACGTCGGTCGGCGCAGCGGAGCACTCGACTCTGTCGCGCTCGAGCCGAATCGCGGCAATCCGTTTCTCTTTTGTGTCCTGCATCTCGAGCCCGATCATGGCTACTCGAAATGGCACAACACTGACAAAATGCTGACGAATTATGGCGGCGGACTCTGAGCTCGTCGTGCTGTCAAAGACCTCTTTGTTCGCGATAGCCGCTGGCAAACGGACCCTTGGGCTGCAGAGTACTCCCCAGACAGGCAGAGCACTTTTCGATTGGATTAGGTGCGCACAACCTAGCGAATACCGGTCGGTACTGGGGCAAACTTCTGGATCCGTTTACCATTGTCGACCTCGCCCACAAAGACGTTCCCGCGCGTATCGATGCCGATCGCGTTAGGGAAGTGCAGCTGACCGGCGAGGCGACCGTTCCCGCCGAAGTACCCAAGTGTCTCGCCGCTCTGTCGGTCGACCGTCCAGACGACGTCGTTATGCGCGTCCGCGACGAAGAGATACTTCTGCTGCGGATCCTTGGAAATAACCATCTTGTACATGCTGCCGCAGATGGAGCGGTAGAAGGTTCCGACAGGGACAGGGGCGCCGGGCCCGTCGTTCAGGCCGCCGCAATTACCGCGTTGCGCAGGCGTGGTCGGCGACACATAAATGTCCTGCAACCATTCCCCGTCGGTGGTGAATACCTGAATTCGGTTCTGGCCACGCTCACCGACGTAGACGCGCCGGTCTCTCGAGATCTCGATGAAATGCAGAGTGGGCGAGAAGTTCCGCTCCTCCGGCGGCGGCCCGCCGTCCCAGACGTAGCCGGGAATCGGGTCGTTCGTGATTTCGCTCAACGGCATCCCGTGCCCGCCCCACCCTCGCTTGAACGCGCCGGTCGAGGCGTTGAAGACCGTCACTCGTTTCTGGTCGATGATGTAGATCTCATTGGCCACCTCATCCAGCTGGAAGCGCCCCTTGTTCACAATGGCATTCACGTCCTGGTTGGTCTCTGGCGTCTGCGACGTGCGGTTGTCGGCGTCGGTTCCGAGTTTCGGCGGCCGATGGCCAAAATCCCAGACGAACTCGCCGTCGCGCGTGAACTTCAGGATGCTGTCCTGCGCCGCCTCGCCGGCAATCCAGACGAACCCCTTGCTATCGGCAATCACGGTCTGGAGGTACGTCGGCCACAGCGGGTGGTATCCAGGACCGCCCCAGGCGGTCAGGACGTTGCCCTCCTGGTCGACTTCAATCACCTCCGGCCCCCGAACGCAACAAAGCGCCGCCGCTGGATCGGGTTCGGCCGCTAGCTCGATCGGGAGGGCGGCTCTTGCGCGGTTTAAGAACCAGACATGATCCATCTGGTCGACGTGAATGCCCACGACCTGCTGCATGCTCCACCGGTTCGGCAGCGGCTTGGGCCAGAATGGATCGACGCGGTACTGGGGCGCGCCATTCGCATCGACAGTCTGGCCCGCCACCACCTGCGCCTCTCCAATAGACCCAGCGGCATACGCCACGATGCCGCACAGGCCCGCGACGACGGCTAACGTTCTGCTCTTGATCATCACTACCTCCTTCCTGAGCTCGGGCCGGATACAGTCTTGTTCGAGGGTGCCTACGATACTGCCTTTATGTCAGCATTCGACGTTGCGAGTGCTGCAATATTCTCCGTGAGCCTCTTCTGACTCGTTCGCAAGAAAAAGAGGCAGGGGCCGTAGGTCCAGATCCTATCGCCCCGATCAGCTTTGAACCCGCCACCCACTTCGAGCCCTTGCCTAATGTCTTTTTCAGGAAGGCACCTGGAGTGTGCCGGGCGGTCGGGGGGTCGTTGGCTTCCGGCCGATGCGTTTTCACACAGCCTCGGCTGCTAGCCGACCATTGCTTACTTATAGTCAAGCCACCATGCTTTGAATTCTCGGAAGTCGATCATTCCATCAGAGTTTGTGTCCATGACAGCGAACTCCAGGGACAGGATCTCGTGAGATGGGTTGTCTCCGAGCGCCTCCATAATCGCTCGAAACTCCGCATTACCGACCAAGCCGTCTCCGTTCCGGTCAAAGCTCGTGAACAGCCGGAAAAGCGCATCGTCTTTTTCTGTCAGATTAGTCATTATTATCCTGCGACGGCAGCTTTTGGTCAGGAATCGACATTCATTGACGGTTGACCGTGCGCGCGTCTACCCAATACACCGATTACGCTGCCTTCAGGCACCCCTGCATGTCAATGTAAGCGGTTCTGATCAGCTTTGTAAGAGCCTCGGTGCCAATGTCTCCTAGTTCGCCGGAATGCGCTTCCATCCAGCCGCCAATAGAAGCATCCCGCCTGGCTGACCCAGGAAGCAAAAATAATCTGTTCATGTTTGTGTCGCTCCCAGATCGGATGTGCAGATGCATTGATTCCGGCTCTCCCCGGACCTCGGCTTTCGGCCACAAACGAATTCCAAATTTCCATTACGCACTGAGACTTAACTGTCTCGTTCAGAGCGTTTCATCGGTATCAATCAATTAGAGTCATGTGATACCAAGGAATACCGGAGCGTTTTTCGTCCACCAGGGAAATGTCCAGAGGATGTGAGCGGTAATCATCCAGCCTCCAAGCAGAGTGAGTCCAACAAGATAAGACCAGTGTGGTATTCGCTGTTTGACGATTTCGTAGATTAGCGCCGGAGCGATCAGTACCAATAAATAAAAATGGCGGGCATCAATGATATTCATGCCAAGGTCCGGGAGAACGTTAGTGACCGACAGTAGCCGCCCCAGACCGGGAATCATCAAGACCAGTGTAGCCAAGATCATCATTCGCCTGTGAGTTTCATTATCTTTGCGGCGAACGAGCATTGCCCAGAGATAGAATACTGGAAAGAGCAGATAGCTCGCGCCATGAATGAGCAGAATTGTGGAAGCGTATTCCTGCAGCTGCGCGGTCCTTTCAGGTGGCGCAACCGCGGATGCAACGACGGTATTCTCAACGTTAAACGTCTCTACGCCCCATATGTCCATGCCGTACATCGAGACGAGTATGCAAGGCGCCAGCACCAGAGAGAGTAATCCGAGTCGTCTGTGTGCCGCTCGTCTCATCGTGTGGCCGAAGATTGTCTGACTTAATAGCAAGACAAGCCACAAGGACATTACCGTTGCATGAAAATGCACGATCAATGGCGGTGGAAGCTGTTGCTCGAAATAAACTCTCGAAACCAGACCGAGTGACGTCGGAGCAAAGCTGGCGATGGCTGTAATTACAAACAGGATCGCCATCAGTACATAGATAAAGCTGGAAATACCGCCTTTTTTCTCCTTTAGATTTTTCGTGGCCGAAATTCTTCTGACTGACCGCTTCTGGCCAGTTGTAGGCGCTGTCATGTGCATAGCTTCGGCCTCCCCGGTGCTGCCTTTTTTCGGCTACGAGCCGCCGTTCGGCTCATGTCTGTTGATTTTCATGCGCTACTAACCCACTTCTGGAGTTTTCTGCGTGGGATAGTTGGCCCACCGGATATAGGCGATCTGCTGGGCTTGCTGCCCGTTTGATGGGTTAATAGTCAATGCAATATCAGGGTCAGGATTCGGCGAGGATTGAAAAGATTTTCCGGCGCATTGCTCGTCAGCCTTTTCTAACTTGGCTCGACTATATGATAATAGCAATTGTGCCTTGCCTGAGCTCAAAACCAGGAAACACCGGGCCAGCGATTGCCCCGACGTGTGCGAGCGCATTCAGTGTTTGCCCGAGGTGAGTGGCGGAATTTGAGTGCATTGCAACCACCCAAGATCAACACGAGATCGGGGGCGCCCTTCTGACTGATCGGCGACAACGCTTAGTCATCGGCGTTGTTACATGGCGTCCATAGTTACGAACTGGCAGGCGTCCCGTATACCGCTGTCGGATTCTTCGCTGAAGGCGGGCTATCACTGATGAGAACTCGCTCGGCGTAAGTGCCCGTTCGCCGAGCAAGATCTTTCGCTAGGTCAAAAATGTGATGCGTTTCTCATACGCCGCGCAGGTTTATGTCAATAGTAGCCTCCAGCAGGAGCAACTCGATGACCGGAATCAATTTCAGTTTGGGCCGTTTGTGCAAGATCTGGTGGGCCATCCAATGGCGAGGCACGCTAGTCGGTCTCTTATTTTGCGCCGTCTGTTATTCTCTGTGGCAGGCATTTCCCTGGCCAGTGCTGCTTTCCGATTGGGCCCCCGACGTATCGATGCAGGCGATCGCTGCCCTGGCAGCTGCTCTGATCGGAATTCCTTTCGGACTGTTCACGGTCCGCTGGTTCCTCTATGCGAGTTTCTCAGACCTTCAGAGCCTAATGGAGAGCCAAGAGCCACGTGAGCCCCCGCGGTTTCGAATAGAGCCGCAGATCGGAAACTTTGCACACGCTAGTTTTCGAACCAAACCCATCGCCATGGATCGAGCAGTCGACGCCGCAACGCAAGTGAAGGTTCGCGGCAATCCAGCTGCACTGAAAGTGCAAATACCGAAGCTCCAAAGCGATCACCGACCTAGCTACGCTCGATCGCACTGACTCTGCTAAAGGCCGCGACCCGGTCTGAACCGCTCCACACTTCCGCGGAATATCTGCTTCGTCTTGTCATCGGAGTATCCTCTCAACTGAAAAGATCTCCGGCAATCCCGGGGCGGTTCATAATGAGGGTAGAAGTGATTTTGAAGGGCGGAAGTCGGGACGCCTCAGCTAACCGCATCAATCTTCCGAGCCCCAGTTACATCTCGCTCGGGAGAGTGCCTAGCTTCAGCAGGTAGTCTGCGGCAAGTTAGCAATGAGCGCCTTGGTTTCAAGGAGCGGAGCCAATAAGGGGCCGGCGGTTCCGGAAGTTGCTATCGCCCCCTCAATCGTCGTCGTCGCCTCTCGCACACATCCTCGATCGGCCAGAGTCTGAGCCAGATTGTTGAGCGCGATTGCATGACCCGGCTCTTGCCCCAGGAGAAGCCGATAAGAACGTTCAGCGTCCGCCAGATTGCCCCGCGTGTACTGTGCGTTTCCCAAGCCGAGCAAAGCGAGCCCACTCGCGGGCCAGCGCTGACTCGCAGTCTCGTAAGCCCGAATCGCCGAAGCGTAATCCCCTGTCGATTCGAGAGCCGCGACGGCTCTGAGGTAGCGTCCTTCGTCGGCTCCAGCGGGTAGTTCATCAGCGGGCAGCACCACAAATCCCCAACGGTCAGCCCGTTGCCAGGTCCGTAGAAACTTAGCTTCCGATATGACGTAACGTTCAAGATCACCCGAACGTAGCACGACGCGTCGCTCCTGCGGTAGGTACCCAACGACGACCGCATAGTGCCAAATTGGTGCGAAGCCAAGCCCAAGATTTTGCAGAACAAGAACCGGGCGGCCTGCGCCTAGCTCGGCTACAAGAGCAGCGAAATTCGGATCGATCTGGTACGGGATGCGGCTATAGCCGCGCGCGGCGGCAAGGAGCTCTACCTGCAGACTGCCTTTTCGCTGCGGTATGTAGACAGCGGATTGCAGTTCGTCGATATCGACTTCAACCCCGGACTGATTCAGGACTGTCGCCAACGCGGCCGGACCGCAAAGATTGTCCGTTTGTGGAAAGAACGGAGTTTCTTTCAGCTCCACAGATTCGATCGTTGAGTCTGTAGGGCTTCGATCCCGCAACTCACTATTCGTCGCGCAGCCGCAGAGGAGCAATGCCGCCGACAGTGCAAGAAAGCGATCTTTCAGGGCACGCAATGCCACTGCGTTAGAACGCAGTGAACAGGTCGGTCACATGCAGCAGCTCGAGGATCACCAATACAATCGCCACAATTCCAACTACTCCGACAAAACTACCGCCCGCAGGTAGTTGATCGAGCTGTAGCTCTAGTAGCTGTAACTCCGAATCCGTCATCTTCTCAACCCGGGCCGTTGCATCATTCGGGCTCACACCGAGATCAACGAGCGCGTTGCGAACTTCCTCGCGCGCGAGCATGCTGTTGATGTTCGCTATGCGGTCTGTTCGGTCATCGAACTCGATTGCAGCTTGAGTGCCGATCACAGCCGCCTGTGCCACCTGGGGCACAGGCACTGACATCAGAGTAACCAAAAGTAGCGTTAGCCCACGCCTCCACGATATTGATAACATCTCGATCTCCTTGATAGGGGCCAAGTTTCGCCGGCCCTAGCGACCGGCTTGAAGCCCGTATTGACAATATCCAACGCTACCCCGGCATGGTCGTCTGCGGCGTGAGGAAGCTCACAGATCTTATGGATCACTCCGAACTCAGGATGCTGGTACCCTGGGGTGGCAGATGCCGTTCGGGGCCGGCACGCGCTTAGGCCTCTATGAAGTCACCTGCCAATTTGGCGCCTGCGGTCTCCCGCGGGCGAGTTGACATCGAATCAGGGGCGGCTATTGTTGGCCGTTTCGCCCGGCAAGAAGGAGCAGCGATGAAACGCAGCGGATCGGACTTCGTCAAAAACACCCTCGTCATGCTGAGCCTGCTCGGGCCGCTTGCGCCGAGCGCCTTTGCCGATACCTTCGTCGTCTATGGCGCGACCGGCAGCGTTGGCGGCGTGATTGTTGAGGAAGCGCTGCGCCGCGGTCACGAGGTCGTCGGCGTTTCGCGGGACCCCGCGAGCTCGCAGATCGAGAACGCTTATTTCTCTACTGCGCGGGGCGATGTCACCGATCCGGATTCGATCGTCGCAACGGTCAGAGGCGCGGATGCCGTGATCATTGCCGTCGGCGGCGTCGGGCCGGGCAACACGCCTGAGGAAGCGGTCGCTTTTCGAGGCGCGAAGGCCTACATCGAAGCAGCCTCCCGGCTCGGTAATGCGACCCCGTACGTCATACAGGTCGGTAGTGGCACGACGCTCAACACGAATGGCGTGCGCGTGCTCGATACGCTCGACATCGAACCCGGCACCCCCGTGTACGGCCTGTTCCAGGGCCACTGGCTGGCACTCGAGGCCTACCGGCAATCCACAGGTTTCGACTGGACCGTGATGTCGGCGGCCTACGGGTCCATCATGGAGAGAGGCGAGTACACGGGCAGCTATCGGCTCGGAAATCAGGAGACGCTGTTCGATCGAAACGGCTCGAGCTTGCTTTCCAAAGAGGATTACGCAATCGCCGTCATCGACATGGCGGAGAGCCATACGGTGACCGGGAAGCGTGTCGCGGTCGGGCCGCTTTACTGAGTAGGCATCGTCACTTCTGACTTTCTCTCGGGCCCGTCATGACCCGAGACGTGATCGCCTTCTACATACGCGCCCCGACGTTCACGCGCCTCCTGCAAGAGTCCAGAGGGCGGACCATGAACGAAAGGTTGAGTTCGTGAGCCGGTTTTTTAG
>JAHEEM010000284.1 GCA_024640695.1 Rhodospirillaceae bacterium
CCACCGTCGTGCTGGTAGCGGTATTTGCGCCGGTTGCGTTCCTTAAAGACAGTATCGGGCGCATTTTCGCAGAGCAGGCCGTGACGATCTCGGCGGCCGTTATTTTCTCGAGCGTGCTGGCCCTGTCTCTTGCGCCCATGCTCTGCTCGAAGCTGCTGCACTCGAGCGCGCAGGAGGGCCGCGTAACGCATTTCCTGGACCATATGTTCGATTCGATGGCAGCGAAGTACCAGGCTATTCTCCGCGCAATACTGAAGCTGCCCGTTGCCGCGTTCGTCGTCAGCTTATTACTGGCTTTTGGCGCCTACCAGTTGCTGCAGGTTATTCCGCAGGAATACGCGCCTGCCGAAGATCAGGGCAACTTCTCGGGCGTAATCCAGGCGCCGGAAGGCACGAGCTATGAGCGCATTGCTCGCGAGGCAATTGCCGTCGAAGCGCCGATGCTGCCCTATGTCGAATCCGGCATCATCCAGCGCGGCATCGTGGGCGTTCCGGGTTGGGGAAATCAGGGCGCCGGCATCGTCAATGTCACGCTGGCCCCTTGGGATGAGCGCGATATGACGACGGCCGAAATTCTCGCGGACCTGAACGTGCAATGGTCGGAGATAGCGGATTTGCGCGTCACCGCATTCATGCGTTCGAGCGCGCCGGGCGGCGGCCGTGGCGGCGGCGGGGGCGGCCAGCCTGTGCAGCTCGTGCTCGGTGGCCCCAACTATGAAGTGCTTGCGCAATGGCGCGACATTATCATCACCCGCGCGTCGGAAAATCCGGGGCTCCAGCGCCTCGACTCGGACCTCAAGGAGACCCAGCCGCAGGTACTGTTGCGTATCGATACCGAGCGCGCGGCGAGCTTGGGCGTTTCGGCGCAGAGCATTGGGAGAACGCTGCAGGCCGTCATGAGCGAGCGGCGTATCTCGACGTATGTCGTCGATGGTGAGGAATACGATGTGGTCCTTCAGGCCGAGGAGGACCAGCGCTCGACTTTTTCGGATTTGCGCAGCGTCTATGTGCGCTCCGACAGAACCGGGCAGCTGATTCCATTGTCCAATTTGACGACGCTCGAGAATCAGGCGGGACCCAGTCAGCTCAATCGCTTCAATCGGCTCCGGGCTGTGACGATCAGCGCCAATCTTGCCGACGGCTATCCGCTCGGTGCCGCACTCGATTATCTCGAGGAGATCGTGCGGACCGAGTTACCCATTACTGCGCAGATTGACTATCGGGGTGAGTCGCGCGATCTTCGCGAGTCCTCTGGTGCCTTGTATTTCACTTTTGGCGTCGCGCTATTCGTGGTGTTTCTTGTATTGGCGGCGCAGTTCGAGAGTTTCGTGCATCCGCTGGTCATTATGATGACGGTCCCGCTGGCCGTTGCGGGCGGCCTCTTCGGTCTGTGGGTGACAGGGATGACACTCAATATCTACAGTCAGATCGGCATCATCATGTTGGTCGGAATCGCCTCTAAGAATGGCGTGTTAATCGTCGAGTTCATCAACCAGATGCGTGATGAGGGCATGGAATTTCGCGATGCGATTATCGAAGGTGCGCGAATCCGGTTCCGCCCAGTGGTTATGACGGCATTCTCGACGGTCATGGGCTCGATTCCGTTGATCATGGCGTCTGGCCCAGGTGCGGCGAGCCGCGAGCATCTCGGTGTCGTCATCTTCTCCGGGGTTTCAATCGCGACTTTCTTCACGCTGTTCATCGTGCCGGCTTTCTATGATGTGCTGGCACGGCGCACCGGCTCGCCGAACGCTGTTGCAAGACGTCTGCAGACCATGGCCGCTAAGCCGACGGCCTAGCTGGCATAGTCAGAAGATTATTTCCGACTTTCGCTGAATTCTCGGCCCAGCCATGGCAGCGGCAGAACCGGGCTGTGATTCAGAAAGCCAGACAAAAAAAGCGCTGGCGATCCGAAAACCGCCAGCGCCTCCTCAAGCGCCGGACTTGGTTCGCCAGCTCTGTGCATAGCTCTCGCGAGCCTCGCGGGCATAGGGCGTCGGTGAGACGCGGACGCGGATCTCGGCCTGCTTATGCGGCTCGGTAGATGTTTTGCCCGTCGTTTCCGGTTCGCCCCAGATCAACGTGAGTTGATCGCCAATCTGGACGTCTGCATCGACAACGCCCAGCGATAGCATGCAGCGCTCGTTGAACGAATAACCGTTGAACATCGACATGCCGACCATGCGCTCGTTGCTCATCAGCATGTCCGCATTAGTCGAAGCATAGTTGGGCTGTGGAAAGTCGATCCACTTGAACGGCGTGCCTTCTTCGAATGACGATGCAACCACCTTGAGCAAATCATCTCTGTTCCACTCGAGCGTCACCTTGTTGCGGTGCTTCTGGTCTTTCATCTTCAGCAGCGCATCTTTGCCAATGAAGTCTGATTTCCAACCGATATAGAAGCCGTATCCGAGTTCGAACGGATTGACGTAGTAGTCCTCGATATTGTCGCTGACGTAGCTGCCGCCGATCGAGCCGACCGCCTCATAGCTGTCTGCGCCAAGCCAGTCGCGGTATTCCTGCATCATGCCGCCGCCGCTGTAGATGCCGGGCAGTGGTGAGGGAATCCAGCCGGATTCGAGCGTGTTGGTCGAGTACGCGCGGCTGCCTACGAGGTGCAGATCTACGCCAACGTCGCGGGCCGCCTGCAAAATGGTGGACTGAACGTAATGCTTATCTGCATACGGTCCCCAGACCTCGAGGCCGGGCGCTCCCGCCATCCCATGACGTAGTGCCTGTACGCGTCGCGAACCGATGTTGATCCAGTCCACATGGAAGAACTTGACCTCCGGAACAGGACCGCCATTGATCTTTTCGAAGATTTTGTCGGCATCCGGTCCTTGGATCTGAAAGCGATAGTGCGTGCGATAAATCGCTTTGCCGTCTGGACGGCTGTCTGAGCGCGGATCGTGAATCAGTCGAACCTTGAACTTGCCGATGGCTTGCTGGAACCTGACCCAGTTTGCGGTCGGCGCCCGGCCCACCAGCACAAACTTGTCTTCGCGCTCACGGAAAATAATCATGTCGCCGATGACATGCCCGGCCGGCGTCACGGGTACGAAGTGCTTCGCCCGGTTCAGGTTAAAGTTGGCGAAGCTGTTGATGCCAACGTGCTCGAGGAACGCGGCTGCGTCGGGGCCTTCGACGATCAGCTCATCCATGTGATGGGTCTGGTCGAAGAGTACGGCCGATTCGCGCCAGGCAACCTGTTCGTTCCGCCAGTTCGAGAATTCTGGTGCGACAACCGGATACACGTACATGCCAATCTTCGAGTTGCGCAACATGTTTACCGCGTTGCCGTGCGCGTTGATCACGGCGCTTAGATTATTTTCGGTCATTTGTTCCCCTAAACATTATTAGACAGCATCGAAAAAGTTCCTTATTTCAACCAGGAATGATCGCATATTTGGACGATTAGATGTCGCCCCGGGCGATTTTTCGCGGCGTACCTCATTAGGGCCGCTCTGCGCTGCGATGGGGTGTGCCGCCGGATCTGTACATGTGGACCCAGGCTGTGCTGTCGACTAGCATGTTTATCATGCACAAAATCAAAACCAACCAGCAAACCGCTGCTCAGCCAGTCAGCCGGCGTGCCGTCCTCCAGAGTTCGGCTGCAGCCCTCGCGAGTGTGGGTAGCGGCATCCTAGTGACGGCTTGCAGCGGCAATCGGGACGCCACTGCCGGCACGAGCCTGACTTTCCTCGCGGTATTGCCGATGACCACG
>JAHEEM010000285.1 GCA_024640695.1 Rhodospirillaceae bacterium
TTGGACCACACGAATACAATGACGTGGCCGCCACATTGACGTTGTGCCGAGAACACATCGCACCGCTTATGCCCGCCACTGGCCACACCCCTTTGTTTAACCCAGGTCACCCGACTGGCGCCGTCTCCTGAAGCACCGGCTTGCTTCCATTAACAGGCATCCCTCGAAGAACAGGCCTCCGGCGACGAAGATCAGAGCAGCTACGCCCACGCCACCGAGTTTGATTGCAATTCCGTAACAGGCGAGTGCCAATCCGATATATCCGAGAACCTGTTCAGATGTTGTCCTCATCACTACAGCCTCCTTGAATTGCTCCAAAGTATTGAGATTAACCATCGACCAACGACCGTCCTCGGACATCTGCAGCCGCTCGGCTCAATCTCAAGAATATATCACCGGACTGGCGGCTTTCAGCTTTAGAGCCACTGCACTACGCCGATCACGCTCTCACAAGCCTCGTCGCCCATCTTCGTGGGCAGAGAAGAGTTCCGATGCCGCAGGGTTTGACGGGCGGGTCCGCCAGAT
Source organism: Rhodospirillaceae bacterium (assembly GCA_024640695.1). Lineage (GTDB taxonomy): Bacteria > Pseudomonadota > Gammaproteobacteria > Steroidobacterales > Rariloculaceae > JAHEEM01. The sequence goes on from JAHEEM010000285.1 coordinate 526, forward strand.
GCGAGGATTCGTGGGTTTATTGTGGGCAGCCCACGCTATCTAGATGGGGTGGAGTCCAGCGGTGGCTTTAGAGAGGTAGTCAATGAGCATCAAGAACATCCTGCTTCCCACGCTCGTCGCAGGGGCCAGCTTTGGCCTGGCGGCTTGCTCGCCCCCTTCATCGCAGGCGCAGTCACCCCCGCAGGCAAGCGCGGGCGCGCAGACGCAAGCCTTTCCACAATTCGAAGTCGATGCGACCTGGCCGCAGCCTTACCCCAATCAGTGGAAGATCGGCGGCGTAACTGGCCTGGCCGTGGACGCAGAAGACAACGTGTGGGTCTACAATCGCCCGAACGATCTTACCAGCCTCGAGCTCCAGGCCGAGCGGGATCCTCCCACCGCGGACTGCTGCAGGCGCCCTCCTTCAATGATCCTCATCGCCGGCCATGATGGCCCGGATTATAAGGACGGTGAGGTCATCGCGTACTTCGATGCGCCGCAAGGGCACGGGATGGCGGTGGACGCTCAAGGGTTCCTGTACCTGGGGCAGAACACGGTTCGCAAGTACGACCGGACCGGCACAATGCTCATGGAGGTGCCGCACATTCCGGAGAACGCAGACGGCACGCCCTTCACGATGCCGCAGATTCCCGAGCGCGTGCCGGGCCTCGGAAGCGCAGGTCCGGTGGCCGGGTTCATCGCACGGCTGGATGCCGACATCAGGGACGGAGCCGGAAATGCCAGCGAGCAGTTGACGACGCAACGCCAGCTGGGACAGCAGGGCTTCATCGCAAAGTATCCACCGACTACGCCGATGATCGTGGGAAGCATCGAGGAGATCCGCACCGACGATGCCGCTAACGAGATCTACATCGCGGACAACTCATTTGGCGGCCGCATTATGGTCTTCTCACTGGATACGTTTGAGTTCAAGCGCGGCTGGGGCGCCTACGGGCATAAGCTCGACGAGATCAGCACCGATCCCGCGGATCACGCCTATACGCCCGGCGGTCCGCCGGCCAAAGAGTTCGTCGGCCACCTGACATTCAACTTCTCCAACGACAACCTGGTTTATGCGGCCGACCGCGCGGGCAACCGCATTCACGTCACCGACAAGCAGGGTAACTTCAAACAAGAGATCATGATGGCCGAGAACACTCGTTCCGGCGGTTCGACCGGCGGCGTGATGTTCTCCAATGACCCCGCGCAAAAATTCCTGTACATCTCCGATCTGACCAACAACAAAGTCTGGTTTCTCGACCGCCAGACCGGCGAGGTGTTGGGTACACTCGGCCAGATGGGAGAGAACGCGGGCAGCTTCTTCGGCTTGCACATGGAAGCCACAGACTCGATGGGCAACCTGTACACGGGCGAAGTCTTCTATGGTGAGCGTGTGCAGCGGTTCCGGCCGACGCAATAGGTCAAGATCACCCTGCTCGCGCACATGGCCGTGTCGACGACCATGTGCGCGGCAGCATTGAATACACCGGCGCTAGCGTTCGCAAAGTCTCAGCCGGACTTCGGACGCTTCTCGCGCATGCCTTCCTTGAGCCACCGCAGAGACTCCCGTCCAGGGTGACAATCCGCGCTCCCTCACTTCTGCAAGCGGCCAAACGCGACCATGCCGTTTTGCCTCAATCACCGTTCACGACCGCCTCTGAGATCTCGAACCGCTCCTCGGCTATCCGGATGCGGTACAGATCCCCGACCCTGTCGAACGATATCTCGGCATCTGTGTTTGAAATCATGGGTCGGCGAAGGCCTCAAGAACTTCGGCTAATTTTTCAGAGACAAATACAAGCCGACCGCAAGACTCACCGCCCCTGCGATATAGCGAGTCATTACCTCGTCAGGCATCGAACCCGAAATAGTCTCTGTAAGCTGTGAAGCAATCGAATCACTCAGTTGATAACCCCACCACAATAATCCGGCGCCGATAATCAACAGCGCGATCCCGAGGATTCTAGGCACAGGAATACCTGATTTTGACATTGTTTTTTAGTTCCTAAGTTTCCCGTTGTCTGTGTCGATAATTTACCGCTTGCACTCGCTGCAGGGGCGTCAGCCTCCTGTCGTCTCGTAGCCCCGTCCCAGCAGCGGCCGCCCGGGTCTCGCGCCCGTGTGCTCGCCGCCGTCGATGACGACGACGCCGTTAACGATCGTATAACGGATACCCTCGGCGTAGGACCTCGGGTGCTCGAACGAATTGGTCGCACGCACCGTGACCGGATCGAAGACCACAACATCGGCAGCAAAACCGGGGTGGACCTGGCCGCGATCCGATAAGCCCAGAATCTGTGCAGGCAGCGAGGTCATCTTGCGCACGGCGTCCTCGAGAGTCAGCACGCGCTCCTCGCGCACGTAATGCCCGAGCACGCGCGCGTTCGAACCGAAGTAACGCGGATGCGGCAGACCCGGATAGTTCTCCAGGTTGATCGCCTGGCCGTCGCTCGCAATTGCGACCCACGGCTGGCGCATGATCAGGCGGACGTCCTCCTCGGACATCGTGTGAAACAGGCCGCGAATGCGGCCATTCTCCTCGGCCATTAGGTTCAGGCAGGTATCGGCCGGGTCGGCGTCACCCCGCAGCTCCGCGATCTGCGCGATCGACAAGCCTTCGTAGTCCGATCTACCCGTGTGCGCCGCGTAACCCAGCACGATGCCGTCCCAGCCGCCGTGCTCTTCCGACCAGACTTTGAAATCCGGATCTGATTTGATGCGCGCGCGCGTGGCCGAATCGTTGAGCCGTTGTGCAAAGGCATCTGCGCCGCCGTCGCGGGCCCACAGCGGAAAGAACTCCGCCCAGCCGTGGTTCATCGCCGTATAGGGATATTGATTGGAGGTGATATCGAGGCCCCGTTCACGCGCCGCCTCGATTTGGTCCAGATATCGTCGCATCGTGCCCCAATTTTCACGAGACCGAACCTTGAGGTGAAACGTGTGCACGGGGATCTGCGCTTCCTCGGCGATGCGAATGACTGCGTCGAGCTCAGCTTCTTGCTCGAATCCCTCGCTACCCGTATGCGATGTGAAGTTACCGCCATAACTTGCGACGACCTTGGCGAGCTCGATGACTTCCTCGATATGCTCCGGGCCGCCGCTCGGAAACTCGCTCGTCATGCCCCAGGCGCCCTCCTCCATCGATCGGGCAGCCACCTGGCGCATCTGATCCAGCTCACCGGGCGCCGCATTGCCTTGCTTATAACCGAT
>JAHEEM010000079.1 GCA_024640695.1 Rhodospirillaceae bacterium
CATCGAGCCGCCTTTGCCACGCATGAGGCCGCACTCGCGCCCCATGAGCTCGCCGAGAATCCCGGCCATTGACGCGCCGCGCAACAACGTGTGGTTGTGACCGCGATAGGTGCAGAAGGTGTAGTCGTCGGCGCGCATCGCCGCGGCAAATCCGGTCGAGACCGCCTCCTGGCCCAAGGCGAGGTGGCTCGTGCCCTTGACGAGGTTCTGCATGAACAGGTCGTAGGCCCGCTGCTCCATTTGTCGCGCCCGCGACATCATGCGATACAGCTTCAAGCGCAAATCGTCATTGATCGGAACGAAGCCGCTGCCGATCGCGCCGGGCAAAGTTCTCGTGAGGAATCCCTCCTCCATGCCGTTCTCCTTCCGCGCCTCAGTACTCGTTAGCGATGAACAGCTCTTGCGCCGGGAAGAGCGTAATGACCCTGCAGCCATCCGCCGTGACGACCACCTCCTCCTCGATGCGGGCTGCGCCGTTGCCGTCGGCCGCCGGACAGTAGGTCTCTAGCGCGAACACCATGCCTTCCTTGATCTCGAACGGATTTTCAAGCGACACGAGCCGGCTGATGATGGGCCGCTCGTGCAGCGCCAGTCCCAGACCGTGACCGAACTGCAGACCGAAGGCCTCCATCTCGTTGGCGAAACCGAACTCCCTCGCCTCAGGCCAACGCTCGGCGATCTTGTCGGTGGTCATCCCGGGCCGGACAAGCTCGATCGCGACATCGATCCACTCGCGCGCGCGTCGATACGCGTCGCGTTGGGCCGGCGTCGCAGAGCCGACGTTGAACGTGCGGTAATAGCAGGTCCGGTAACCCATATAGGCCTGGATGATGTCGAAGAAGGCCTGGTCGCCGGGACGGTACATTCGGTCGGTGAAGTTGTGGGGATGCGGGCTGCAACGCTCGCCGGAGACCGCATTGATGGCTTCGACGTCATCCGAGCCAGCCTCGTAGAGCTGATAGTTCGCAAGCGCGACAAGCTCATTTTCGCGCGCGCCGGGCTTGAGGGCCTCGGCAATGGTCTGGTAAGTGCCGTCGACCATCGCTGCGGCCATGTTCAAGAGAACGATCTCGTCCATGCTCTTGATCTCGCGCGCGTCGAGCATGACCTGCTGGCCGTCGCGGATCTCGAGACCCGCGGCTTTGAGCGCTTCGAGCATCGGCGGCTCGGAGATGTCGACACCGATCGGCATGTCGGCGACACCGTCAGCCTTGAGCAGGCGCGCAATCTCCTGCGCTGCCTGCTTGAACAGACCGGCGTCCGGCGCGACCGCGCCGCGCAAGCCCAGCATGCCAGCCTTGCAGCGATCTGGATTGAGCCACGGCGCAAACAGCCGATGATGCGCGGCGGCCGAGCCGAAATCCCATAGGTAGGGCTCGGATGTGCCGGTGAACAGCGCGTAACGACAGATCTTGTCGCGCGACCACTCGCCAATCACGCTGCCGGTGATGTAGCGCACGTTGTTGTTGTCGAAGCACAGCACTGCGCCCAGGCCGGAGTTCTTGAGCGCTGCGCGGGTGCGCGCCAGGCGGTAGCTGCGCAAGCGGTCGAAATTAACGCGCTCCTCGAAATCAACGGCCATGTGGCCCGGTGCTGCGATCGGGCGATCCCAATTCCAGTTCGGCTTGAGAGCGTCGGCATCGCCGGCATGCGTCGTGGTCTTCGTTGCCATGAACGTAAGTCTCCGGAAACTTCTGAATCTATGCGCTAGTGTCTGTGATTATGGCCGCGCCCGGGCCGCGCGTGGCTATGGCCGCAAGCCTGCGGGGCGCGCTGCTCGAGCGGCCGCTTGGCGGCAGACATCGCCGCGAGCGCGCCTTTGGCGCAACCGCAGGGCGTCGCTGCGGCAAGCGACTTGTCGATCTGCGTGCTGCGGCGAATGGGCTTACCCATGATGCCCAAGCCGCCGGTAACGATCCGCCGAACCGGATCGCCGGTCTCCGGATGCGTCGCCAGCGGCGCATCGTTCATCCCTTGAGTGACCTCGAAGCGCTCGGGGGCGCAGCCGTCCGGCGGAATCGACTCGTAAACATATGTCGGCATGGATATCGAACCTATCTCAGCATCCCGAATGACCGTCTAGGCGGTGCAATCACCACAAATCGCGCGGACGCCCACAACAACTGCGGCACGGCCAGCTGCCATATTCTAACGTAAATCCATCGGCGCTAGCGGGTCCTCAAGGGTGATACAAACTCAAGCACTGAACCAGGCCCCATAGATCAGGCGCACTGCCATGATGACCAGGATCACACGAATCACGCGGTTGAATACCACAGGCTCGACGACGTTGCGCAGCCACGTGCCGGGCGCCATGAAAATCAGCCCAGGGATTAGCGCGATCGAGCTCTGCAGCAGCTGGTCGAGCGAATACGCCTGCAGCGCCAACAAGACCAGGAAATGCGACCCGGCAAAAGCGGCGAACGCCGTCGATATCGCAAAGACGTAGGACCTCGGGCTCAAGCCCAACGCGTCGATGTAGGGGGCGAGAATCGGCGCGCAGATACCCGACGCGGCCTGCATTGCACCTGAGCCGAAGCCGACAAACGGTGCCACCCGCCGGCGTGCGAGCGGCGACAGGGACATGTGTGGCCGCAGCAGCCGCAGGATCAGGTAGCAGATGATCCAGGCCGCGAGAATCGTGGCAAGCAGGCGCTCCGGCGCCAGATAAAGCACGCTCGCGCCGACGGCCGCGCCGGGTAACCCCGGGACAAGCAGGCGCCAAATCTCGGGCATATCGCCGATGCAGTCCCGGTTCGACCAGGACTGCCAGATGTTGAGCACGACAGTGGGCACGATCATGATCAGGACCGCACGCTCCACGCCGAGAAAGCCTGCCATGAGCGGGATCGCAACCATCGGCAGGCCGAGTCCTGTCAGACCTTTCGTGAGGCCGCCCGCCGCCAGCGCGCAACAAATCACCACTAGCTCTTGCCAGGACATCGGCCGCTATCAATCCCTCGATTTCGATTGGCTCAGCGCAGCAGTTGTGCAACCCTCGCCTAATGCGGTAAGTTTATGCAATCGTTTGCAGAATAGCGAGGCCGGCGCCCGGGAGCGGCACTCAGCAGACGATTCCTAGACGCCGGCGGCGCCTGGCGCTGCGGGGTTTAGTTTCAGCGGTATACTAGGGCGCCTGACTTTTCGGAGCCCGCCTGGGCCAGGCGGGCTCCAGTTAGACATCGACGATTCCCGGCGACCGCCAGCGCAGGCGCAGTGCCGGGGGCGAGCGGCAACCACGAGAGGTAAGCACATGAATTTCAACTCCGCCCGAACTTCCAGCGAGTCATTGTTGCGCGGCGCGTCGCGCCTGGGCGCGATCGCACTGGCGGCAATCCTGCTCGCAGGCTGCGGCGGCGGCGCAAGCGGCGGCGCGGGCGGTGGGCAGGCGACCGAAGATCAGCTTTACCTGATCAAGTTTCCGCATGTCACGGCGCCTGGAACGCCCAAGGGTCAAGCCGCGCAGCGTTTCAAGGAACTCGCCGAGGCGCGTTTTCCAGGCCGCGTCGCGGTCGAGGTATACCCGTCGAGCCAGCTCATGAACGACGATGATTCGCTCGAGGCGCTGGCCTTCGGCGAGATTCAGATGATCGCCGTGTCCTTGTCCAAGTACGATCGGCTCACACACTCGTATCAGGTATTTGATCTGCCGTTCCTGTTTCCGAACATCGAGGCGGTCGAAGCCTTCCAAGCGAGCACAGCCGGCCGACAGATATTGACCGAGCTCACGGACCGCGGCTTCTTAGGGCTTGCGTTCTGGCATAACGGCATGAAGCAGCTCTCCGGGCCGCGTGCGCTGCGCGTGCCTCAGGATGCGGCGGGACTGAAATTCCGCATCCAGGAATCCGATGTGCTTCAGGCTCAGTTTCTCGCCATTGGAGGCAGCCCACAGAAGATGGACCTCGGGGAGGTCTATCAAGCGTTGCAGACCGGTACCGTGGATGCCCAAGAAAACACCTGGTCGAACATTTACTCATCGAAGTTCTATGAGGTTCAGCCGTACATTACAGAGAGCAACCACGGCTATATCGGCTACCTCGTGGCCGTAAACCCGCAGTTCTGGCAGTCGCTCCCGGATGACATGCGCGCCGGCCTCGAAGAGATTATCGCGGAGGTAACCGTCTGGGGTAACGCCCGCGCCGAGGAAATCAACCAACGCGACAAGGCCAACATTGTTGCATCGGGTCGTAGCGAGATCATCGAGCTCACACCCGCCGAGCTGACCGCCTGGCAGGAGGCCATGCGCCCGGTCTGGGATCAGTTCTCCGGCGACATCGGCGCCGATCTCATCGAGGCGGCGATTGCTGCTCGACCGCAAGCTGCGATGCAGCACTAACCGACCCGGTCCAGCGACGGCATGAATGCGATTGCGGGGCGCGCGCACAACTTCCTCGACCGGCTCGAGGAAATCTTCATGTCCGTGGCGCTGGCATTCATGACTGTCCTGACCTTCATCCAGGTCATCCTGCGCTACCTCTTCGATACGGGCTTCGTCTGGTCACTGGAAGCGACCACCTATACGTTTGCCTGGATGGTCCTAGTTGGCATGTCGTACTGCGTGCGCGAGCGCGCTCACATCGCGGTCGATCTCGTTGTCGGACGGCTACCGCCGGTCACCCGCCGTCGCGTCGCGCTTCTCGCCATCGGCCTTTGCGTCGCCTACTGTCTGTTCATGGTTTACGGCGGCGCAATCTTCGTGGATCGGCTCATGGTGCTGGGCAACAATGCGCGCGACGTGCCGCTGCCGCGCTGGCTGCTGACGAGCATCCTGCCTGCCGGCTTTGGCCTGCTGGCGATACGATTCCTGCAGGTCGGCTGGAAACTCTTCACCGATCCCACAGCAGTAGCGGGCTTTGGGGAGCGCGAAACGGGCCACCGACTCGCGGGCGACGAATGAGCCTCGCAGATCTTCTAGCTAGCTAGGCCAACCGACATGAGCGCCATCTTTCTGCTGATCATTCTATTCGTCTGCCTGGCCATAGGCATTCCAGTCGGGGTTTCGCTCGGACTCGGCAGCATCCTCACGATTCTGCTGTTTGCCGATCAATCATTGCTGTCGCTCGCGCAGCGCTTTTTCCACACGATGCAGATCTACCCGCTGCTCGCTGTGCCGTTCTTTATCCTCGCGGCAACGTTCATGACGACGGGCGGCGTCGCCAAGCGCATGATCAAGTTTGCGAATGCGCTCGTCGGACACTTCCGCGGCGGTCTGGCAATGGCCGCCTTGCTCGCCTGCGCATTCTTCTCGGCCGTTTCAGGCTCGGCCCCTGCGACCGTCGTTGCGGTCGGCAGTGTGATGATCGCCGGCATGGTCAACTCAGGCTACACGAGAGGATTTGCCGCTGGCGTGATCTGCAACGCGGGCACGCTCGGCATCCTGATTCCGCCGTCGATCGTCATGGTCATCTACGGCGCCGTGACTGAGTCGTCAATTGGCAATCTGTTCATCGCCGGACTCTTACCCGGCATCTTGCTGACCGCAGTCATGATGGTCACCGTGGCCGTCATCGCCAAGCGGCAGAATCTCCCGCGCCAGGAGAAAGCAACCTGGCGGGAGACCATGCGCGCCGGCCGCGAGGCATTCTGGGGCCTGCTGCTGCTCGTGATCATCCTTGGCGGAATCTATGCGGGCGTATTCACGCCGACTGAAGCTGCCGCCGTGTCGGCAGTCTATGCATTCATCGTAGCTGTGTTCATCTACGGCGACATCAAGCTCAAGGCTGTGCCCGAGGTTCTGACGGAGAGCGCGAAAGTCACGTCGATGCTGATGTTCATCATCGCCAACGCTTATCTCTTCGCTTTCGTTCTGACGACGGAGCAGATTCCCCAGCTCGCCTCGGACTGGATCGTCGGCATGGGCCTGCCGCCCTGGGGCTTTCTGATCGTGCTCAATATTCTGCTGCTCGTCGCGGGCAACTTCATGGAGCCGACATCGGTCGTGCTGATCACGACCCCGATCGTGTTTCCGATCGCGACTGACATGGGCATCGACCCGATACATCTCGGTGTCATCATGGTGCTCAACATGCAAATGGGGCTCGTCACACCGCCCGTCGGGCTCAACCTGTTCGTGACGGCCGGGGTCGCGAAGTTGCCTATGGAGAGTGTGATTCGCGCTTCCTTGCCCTGGCTGCTGGTGTTGCTTGCCGTGCTGATGGTGATCACCTACGTCCCGTGGGTGTCGCTCGTCGTACCCAGAACACTGGGGCTTATCTAGCCCGTCCCGCGAGCCGGGCGGTCGCAGGAAAGCGCGGCCTTATCCGGCCGTTCTCAGTACGGCGGGACCACCGTCAGCGTGAGGCCATCTAGCGCCTCGGTGACCTGTAACTGGCAGCTCAGGCGGCTGCTCGGTTCGCGGTCGTTGGCCGCATCGAGCATTGCATCTTCCATCGGCTCCATCTCAGGAAGCTTGCCCAACCAGGCTGCATCGACATGCACATGGCAGGTTGCGCAGGAGCAAGCGCCCCCGCATTCAGCCTCTATACCCGGAATACTGTTCAGCGTCGCTGCCTCCATGACCGAGTAGCCGACTTCCGCCTCGACATCCTGGCGGCTGCCATCGGGCTGAATAAAAGTCACTGTCGGCATGGCGCACGCTCCTTGCTGCTATCGCTCGAGGGCGAAAAAGATGGGCCGGGAGTATGCCGCGATGCTGCGGCGAGCCGCAACCGCCAGACCGGCAAATCGAACGCAAGTTAGCTTACGAGCATCACCAGGGCAGCACTGAGCCGTCGTGGTTACGAGGCCTGCCGTCGTAGGTGTGGTCAAGGCTCGCAATGACCGCGGCAATGCCGGCAACGCTCTCCTCCGGCGCGCGCGACCGCGGCACGAGGCTGGGTCGATTCGTAGCGAGCATGTCCGTGTAGACGATACCCGGCGCGATTGCCGCAACAATAATCCCGCGGGGCTCCAGCTGCACGCGCGCCTGGCGCATTGCCATGTTGAGGGCGGCCTTGCTGATCGCGTAAAACACGCCACCACCGGCGATTCGATCCGGCGATACCGATCCGGCGCCGCTGGTTATCGAGACGATTTTCTTCTGCTTGCTCATCGCGACGTGATCGGCGAAGGCCTCGCTCATCCTTAGCGGCCCAAGCACGTTGATGGCATTTATATCGTGAAACGTCTGCGGATCGAGCACGTCCCACTCCTGCTTCCCGCGGTCGCCATACACACCCGCGTTATTGATCAACACGTCGATTGGCGTCGCGGCATATTCAGCGGCGAGCTCGTCTATGCGAGCGTAATCGGTAACATCGAGCTGCTCGACCACCAGGTGCGCGTTGCTTGCCGCGAGCGCCTGCAGCTCGTCGGCATCGTCAGGATTGCGCACGGTAGCGATTACGTTCCAGCCTTCCGCTGAGTAGTACTGGGCGAACGCGAGTCCGATTCCGCGGTTGGATCCCGTGATGAGCACGGTTGGCTGTCCGGGGTCGATGCTCTGCGCGAGCGCTCCCGGAGCAGCAATTACGGCCCAGATTGAAACGACTAGAGCGAAACTTGAATAGGAACGGCGAATATTCATGACAGGTCCAATTGTTTGATTCGTAGCGGGTCCCATTGCCAGATCAGAAGCCGGGCGCGGGCAACACGCCCTGACCGTAATAGTCGTGCACTGCCTTGTAGAATTCATCGGCCCGTAGGGCCTCGCGCCAACTATAGAGTTTCCGGTAGCCTGAAAGTTCGATTCCGCAGGCCTCGGAGGGATCGAGCGTTGCCAACAAGGCGATATCGGCTATCGTCATTCTATGACCGGCGATGAATCTCGATGTAACAAAACGCTGCTCGAGTACAGGCAGATAGTTGCCGACGAACTTGAGCCCGTCGGCGAGCGACTCCTCGCTGACTTTCGCACCGGACAGCGGCGCGAGAATACGGTTGAACACGACCCGGCCAAAGGCCGGAGCGAGCAAGCTCGCCACGAAGTCGCACCACTCGTCGACGCAGGCCTGGGACTGCAGCTGGCTTGGATAAAGACCCGAGTCCTGCTTGCGGGCCAGGTACTTCATGATCGCGTTGCTCTCGAAGAGATAAAAGCCGTCATCATCAATCGCCGGCACCTTGCCGAACGGGTTGATCGCTAGGTAGGCTGGCTTCTTATGCTCGCGCTCGCGCAGATTGACGGCGATAGACTCGTATTTTAGGCCCAAAGCGTTCGCGCACATCCGCACCTTGTTAGCCGGCGTGGAGAGCGGAAAATGGTAGATCTTGAGCATCACTTGCATGGGACCGGGACAGCGGAAGCGCAGTCTAGCGCCATTCGGGCCGATCAACACCCCGAAGGATTTCGGCGCCGCCAAGCTGCCGCATGCTAGAATCGCCGCGCCTGTAACCCGACCGACCAAAGCACAGATGCCAAGCCACCAGCACTCCGTCCACAGTGAAACCGTCGCCGTTGCGCTACGCGGCCGGATCCCGCGTGGACGCTACCGGCTTGAAAATCCCTGAATCCCGCTGATCGGCAGCTCGATGCGCTGATCGGCGCCGGACACGATGCTCGAGGGCTGGCTACCAACTGACCCTTGACGCCTGGGCCCACGTCACGCCGCGCCCGCCCGACGCTCATCGAGTCGGAGGCAGCGGCGGAAACTCGTGAACCAAACCGTAGTCCAATGCGCCGGCCGAGTGCCCTTCTACAGCCACCGACCCAAATTCCCTAAGCCGCGCCGCAAGGCCGACGACAGAGACAGAACTTTATGCAAGACCGTATTCGTAATATCGCCATCATCGCCCACGTCGATCACGGCAAGACGACGCTCGTCGATAAGCTGCTGAGACAGTCCGGAACGATCGACACGCGCGTCGTGCTCCCCGAGCGGGCGATGGACTCCAATGACCTCGAGCGCGAGCGGGGCATCACCATACTGTCGAAGAATACGGCGATACGTTGGCGCGATTACCACATTAATATCGTTGATACCCCAGGGCACGCCGATTTTGGGGGCGAGGTCGAGCGCGTGCTGTCCATGGTTGACGGCGTGCTCTTGCTCGTTGATGCAGTCGACGGACCGATGCCGCAGACTCGCTTCGTCACGCAGAAGGCGTTCGCGCGCGGCCTGCAGCCTATCGTCGTGATCAACAAAATAGACCGCGACGGCGCACGGCCCAGCTGGGTGTTGGACCAGACCTTCGACCTGTTCGATCGGCTCGGCGCAACCGACGCACAGCTGGATTTTCCGGTTGTCTACGCCTCTGCGCTGAAAGGCTACGCGGGCCTGGACCCCGATGTGCGCGACGGCGACACAACACCTCTGCTCGAAACCATCGTCCGGCACGTGCCGCCGCCGCAAGTCGACGTCGCAGGCCCCCTGCAGCTGCAGGTTTCGAGCCTCGACTACGACGCCTATGTCGGCATGCTCGGAATCGGACGCATTACGCGCGGCACGCTGACGAGCAACATGCCGGTCGTGATCGTTCGGCGCGACGGCAGCACGCACACCGGCCGCGTGCTCGAGATCTTCGGCTACGCGGGCCTGGATAAATTCCGCATGGAAAGCGCGAGCGCCGGCGATATCGTGGTATTCAGCGGCATCGATGACCTGCAGATCTCCGACACCCTGTGCCCGCGTGACTGCCCCGAGGCTTTGCCGGCTCTGGATGTCGATGAACCGACGATCAGCATGACGTTTCAGGTCAACAAATCGCCCTTCGCAGGCCGCGAAGGGAAATTTCTGACGAGCAGGCAGATAAAGGAGCGGCTCGAGCGGGAGGTGAAGCATAACGTCGCGCTGCGCGTTGCAACCACCGCAGACCCTGACAAGTTCATCGTCTCGGGCCGTGGCGAGCTGCACCTGTCTATATTGATCGAGATAATGCGCCGCGAAGGCTACGAGCTTGCGGTGTCACGGCCCGAAGTCATCGAGCGCGAGATTGACGGCCAGCGCTGCGAGCCATGGGAGCTGCTGACGGTCGATTTCGAAGCAGAGTATCAGGGCGGCGTCATGAGCCGACTCGCGCAGCGCCGCGGGGAGCTCTTATCGATGCTCCCCGATGGCCGCGGCAGAGTGCGTCTCGACTACCGAATTCCAGCACGCGGATTGATCGGATTTCGCACCGATTTCCTGACTGCAACGGCCGGAACGGGGCTGCTCTATCACGTTTTCGACCGCTATGCCGAACGCTTGCCCGGCGAGATCGGCCAGCGCACCAACGGCGCACTGGTATCGATGGTCACCGGCAAAGCCCTGGCCTACGCATTGTTCAATCTGCAGGAGCGCGGAGTTTTATTCATCGGCCACGGGGTCGAAGTCTATGAAGGCATGATTATCGGCGCGCACAGCCGCAGCAACGACCTCCCGGTCAATCCGACCAAGGCGAAACAGCTCACGAATATCCGCGCCGCAGGCTCCGACGAGAACATTCTGCTTACAACCCCGGTCGTATTCTCGCTCGAGCAGGCACTGGAATTTATCGACGACGACGAGCTCGTCGAGGTTACACCGAAAAATATTCGCCTGCGTAAGAAGCTCCTGATCGAAAGCGACCGCCGCCGGGCCTCGCGGGTCAAGGAAGCGTAATGACTTGGGAGGCGGCTCGGCCCGAGCCGCAAACCGCGTCGGCCGTGCTCATGGTCAGACCGGCAGCCTTTGCAAGCAACCCGCAGACTGCGTTGTCGAATACGTTCCAAGCGGTCACGGCGAGAACTCCGGAGATCCAACGCCGCGCAGAGCGCGAGTTCGACGCGGCAGTGGCCTGCCTCGAGCAGGCCGGCATTCGCGTGCACGCCTTTGCGGGCCGGTCCGACTGCGATGCGCCCGATGAGATTTTCCCGAACAACTGGGTAAGCTTTCACGCCGACGGGACTGCAGTGCTGTATCCGATGCTTGCGCCGAATCGCCGCCTCGAGCGGCGCGCATCGATACTCGCAGCGCTCGAGCGCGACCATGGCTACCGTTTGTCGCGGCTCATCGATCTGACGGAGCACGAAATCGAAGGTCGCTATCTCGAAGGCACCGGCAGCCTTGTGCTCGACCGTATCAACCGGCTCGCCTACGCCTGCGGATCGCCGCGTACCGACCTCGACGCACTCGCGGACTTCGCCGATAGGCTCGGCTTCCAGCCCGTAGTCTTCGCCGCGACCGACGCGACGAATCGCCCCGTCTATCACACGAACGTGCTTATGTCGCTTGGCTCAAGGTTCGCCGTTATCTGTCTCGACGCGATTACCGATGCTGCCGCGCGCACCGGCGTGGCCCAGCGTCTGGAGGAATCGGGCCGAGAGCTCATTGCGCTGAGCTTCGCGCAGATGCACAACTTTGCAGCAAACATCCTCGAACTGCGCAGCAATGACCACAGCGTAATCGCGCTGTCCGCCCAGGCACGCGAAACGCTCGATAACGCACAGGTGCGAGCGCTCGAGCGCTATGGAGAACTCGTCGCGACCGAGATCCCGACGATCGAGGCCTACGGCGGCGGCAGCCTGCGCTGCATGCTCGCCGAGATTCATCTCGCGCGAACGGCAGACGTCAGCGCAAACTGATCGACCGGGTCTGCCGGAAAACTGCGCTCAGGCGCTCACCGGCTTGCGACGGTCCGTCCGTACTCGATTCTCGCTGCCCTGATAAACGAGTTGCTCCGGAAAGCCGTCATCAATGCGACGGCGGTTTATCTGCCGGCGATCCGCATACCACTTGTACGAGCATCGACAGCGCCGGCCGCATTCATCCAGCGGGAGCACGGGTGCTTCTGCAACAAGCATGCGATTGCCAGCCAGTTTCTTGGCCGCGGCACAGCTACCGGCTCCAGGGATGAGCTCTACGGCCGCGAAGGGATGACGCTGTGGTTCTGCCTCGGCTCGCGACCGCGGGAATCCACGGCGAATCATGACTACGGCTAATGCGGCGATTATTAAAACAACACCGAGAGTTACCAGGTCCATAACTGACGACCCCTCTTCTCCTCATTTTATCGTTATAAATCCCGCGGCTCGATCCCACTGATCAAGCGTCGATCCCCTGGATATGCTGGCCAACAACGACGCTATCAGCGCTGTTCAGGTATCGGCTCGCGGCTATCAGCCGGGACGCAGAATGATAATGGAATATAGCACTAGAATGGTTGCTGTGCTCCGCAAAGCGGCGTCCGAGGCTTAGCCTAAGCCGACAAGCCAGCTCCCGGAGAAATGCCAAGCCCGCTGAAACCCGCCGACCGAGCGCATTGCACCCTCGATTCGACCCGCAACCTGGCACGAGGGATCGGCCGAGCTCATGCGCCTGCAAGCCGGATCAGCACGACGCCGACGAAGACCGCAGCGATTGCGGCCCAGTTGACCTTTTCCTTCAACAGCCAGCCGCTCGCCAGCGCGACGAAGACCACACTGGTTTCACGCGCAGCCGCGACGAGCCCCATCGGGGCCTGGCTCAGCGCCCAGATCACGATCCAGAACGCCGTCGAGGCGATTGCGCCGACGAGCAAAGCGCGCGCGGCGATCGGCCGGGCGAGCGCGAGGAAACGACCGCGATGCACGACAACGCCGATCACGAGCATCGGAATACCCGTCAGAAAGAACAGCCACGCCGCGTAACCGTGGACGGAGCCGCTCGCGCGTGCGCCGATCCCGTCGAGCAGCGTGTACGCTGCAAGGAGGCCACCGCCTAGCACCCCGAACAGCAAGGCGCGGTAGCTGCCCACGGCACCTTTCCAACCCAGCGCGACGACACCGGCGGTAACGAGCAACACGGCGAGCACGCCGGCGACGCCGATGGTTTCACCGAGCACTAGGACGGAGATCAGCGTGACGACGGCAGGGCCGGTTCCGCGAATCATCGGATAGACGACGCCGAGATCGACCAGCCGATAGGCCGGCACGAGCACCAAGGTATAGGCGAGGTGCATGAAAATGGATGCGAGCAGGTACGGCCACGCGGGGGCCGCAGGAACATCGAGAAACGGTAGCCAGCAAGCGGCAAATAGCGCCCAGCCCGCGCCCATGAGCGACATCACGACAAGGCGGTCGCCGGCAAGCTTGAGCCAAATGTTCCAGGTTGCATGGATGGCTGCCGCGAGCAGCACCAGCGCGAGGACCTGAACCGTCATAAAGGCTCGCGCGAGGCGGGTGAAATCGGGCTAAAGATTCGCGATCAGGGCCGGTAGCTGCCGGCGGCCGTCTTGACGTTACTGCCGGTGGTGTAAT
>JAHEEM010000286.1 GCA_024640695.1 Rhodospirillaceae bacterium
CATCGCCTCAGACAGCCCGGATCCAAGCATCGAGCGCGCGATTTGCGACCCCGAAGCAATCGCGGTTCGACCCCTATTTCCGTATAGTCGCCGACATGACAACCGCACTGACCGACGTTCTGGCCTGCCCGCGATGCGACAAGGCGCTCGACGCCAATCAGTCACTCCTGCACTGCTCGGGATGCAAGCTCGACTATCCAACCGTCGGCGGCGTGCCTTGGCTGTTCGCAGAGCCCGCGTTTACGCTGGCCGAGTGGCGACAGCGCCTCGATTTTCTGCTGCGACGGCTCGAGGACGATGTCGCACGGCTTGGTAACACGCTAGAAGGGCCTGCAGACCTGCTGCCGCTCACGCGCGAGCGGCTGGAGCTCATCAGAACGGCCGTTACCGATCATGCGAAGCGACTCGGAGCGTTGCTCGCTCCATTGAAAGCCGATGAACCGCGCGCGAGCTTTGCGACTTACCTCGCCCTTCGGACGCGGCTGCCGCCGGATCAAGGACTCCTGACCTATTATCCGAACCTGCACCGCGACTGGTGCTGGGGCTCGGACGAAAACGAGGCCGCGCTCGCGCTGCTCAAACCCGGGCTCGAAGATCTACCGGCCGATGCCAAAGTTCTCGTGCTCGGCTCCGGGGCCGGCCGGCTAGCCTATGACATCCATGCCTACCGCGCGCCCGCACTGACGGTTGCGCTGGATTTCAATCCGCTCTTCCAGCTCGCCGCCCATCGTATCGCGGCCGGCGAGGCTCTCGAGCTCTACGAGTTTCCGCTCGCACCGCGCTCGCTGCACGATCACGCCGTGCTTCGTGAGCTCAAGGCGCCGGCCGCAGCAGCTGCGGGCTTCCATGCACTCCTCGGCGACGCATTACGAGCGCCGTTCAAGGACGCAGCCTTCGATGTCGTCGTCACACCGTGGCTCATCGATATTCTGCCCGAGGACTTTGCGACCCTGTGCCCGCGCATCAACCGCCTGCTCAGCAAAGGCGGCCGCTGGCTCAACCTCGGCTCGCTGATATTCAACCAGACTGGTCCCGACAAGCAGTACAGCCCCGAGGAATGCGCAAACCTCATCGAGGCTTCGGGCTTCGGCACGGCCGCGTTTGAGGAAGCAACAATCCCGTATATGTGCTCGCCGGCGAGCCGCCATGGCCGGCAGGAGACCGTGCTCGCCTGGTGCGCGGTCAAACAGTCGAAGGCCAAGCAGCCAAGTCGCTACGAGGCATTGCCTGACTGGCTCGTCAAAGGCACAGAGCCCGTGCCGGTGCTCGAAGCGTTCCGCATGCAAGCCGCCTCGACGCGTATCTATGCCGGCATCATGAGCCTCATTGACGGGCGCCGTTCGCGCAAGGACATCGCAAAGGTACTTATAAACCAGCGCCTCATCGCGCCGGCCGATGCCGAGCCTGCGATCCGCGAGTTCTTGACGAAGATGTACAACGACAGTCAGCGTGCACAGCGTTTATGAAACCCAAGCCCGCATATCTGCAATCCACAGGTCGATAGTTATCCGCAACGAGGCCCGCAAGCGCTTGACGAAGTGCTGCAGCCGCGAATCCGCCGCGCAGCTCGCGTAGCAACCAGAGCGGAAGATAAAACACGAGCTCAGACTGTGAGCGAACGGCCGTCCGGCGGGCGGCAAGGATCAGTCGCCGGACGGCGACCCGCCGGCGGCTTGCGAGACGCCCTTAAGCACAGCATGAATATCTGCGAGCACGGAGAGCGCGATCGACTCCGGCGAGTCTGCGCCGATGTCGATGCCAACGGGCCCTTTGAGCCTCCCGCGCAGCGCTGCACCCGCCTCACCGAGGTCCGCAAGCAGGCGCTCACGCCGCGCACTCGGGCCGAGCACGCCCAGGTAAGCGGCCGGAACCTCGCCCAACTGAGCGAGGTAAGTGCGATCGGTCACGAGATGGTGACTCATCACTACGACCGCACTGAACATACTCAGATCGATCACCTGCGCCAGCTCGGCCGGCCTGATCAGCTCGCGGTTCGCCGCAGCCGCAAAATCGCCATGCTCGAGATACGCTGGCCGATGATCGACCACGGTCACAAGCCAGCCGAGCCCCGCGGCGAACTTGACCAGCGGCACCGCATCTAGTCCGCCGCCGAGCACTAACAGGCGCGGGATTGGTTGCAGCGGCGAATACAACACCTCCAACCCCTCCGGGCCGGTCTCGTAGCTGGCTGCCGCCCGGCCATACACCGCTGCGCATCCGGCGGCGAGCCGTTCGATGCCGGGCGCGCCAAGCCCCCACGCGCTCACAACATCACCGTCCCAGACCAACGTTGCACCGATCGGCACGGCGGATTGCTGGCTGGCAATGACCGTGGCGACACTACTCGGGCGGGTTACAAGCAGAGCCGCGACGATAGAAGCGAACGGCTCGTAGCCAGTCCCGGGAGCCAGCGGCTGAAGGAACACCCGCAGCAGGCCGTTGCAGCCGACACCCAGCCCCCAGAGTTCGTCGGCATCATCGCGCATGTCGTAGGTCACGGCGGCGGCCTGCCCGCTCTCCAGCGCCACGCGTGCACGTTCGGCGAGATCGCCTTCCAGGCAACCCCCGCTGACGAGTCCTTGGTAGTCACCGTTCGCGGCGATCAGGATCCGGTGACCTGCTTTGCTGTAGGTCGACCCGAGCGTCTCGTAGACAGTAGCGAGCACCATCGGCTCGCCGCCCTGCCGCCACTCGCGGAAACTCTGGATGATACTGTGGGCGCTCATCGGAAGCGGAGCATAGCAGCTCCGCTGAATTTTTCCGCTCGGGCACCCTAATCCCGTCAGTTGCGCCGCGATTGCGAGCGACTTAGACTGCCAAACTTTGATGAACCGCGTCGCTGCGGGCCCTCACCCCACTCGAAAGGACATCATGTGAAACGCGCTGGCAGAGAAGAAGCCGAGCAGGCGGTTCGGACGCTGTTGAACTGGATAGGCGATGACCCCGACCGGGAAGGGCTGCAAGGCACGCCCGCGCGTGTCGTGCGCGCCTTCGAGGATTGGTTCAGCGGCTACAACGACGACCCCTTGGAGTTCCTGCGCCGCACGTTCCAGGAAGTCGACGGGTACGACGAGATGATCGTGCTCAGAGATATCAGCTTCGAGTCCCATTGCGAGCATCATATGGCGCCGATCATCGGTAAGGTTCACGTCGGCTACCTGCCGGACCGCAAGGTCGTTGGCATCAGCAAGCTCGCACGCGTGGTCGAAACATTTGCGCGGCGCCTGCAGGTACAGGAGACGATGACCGCGCAGATTGCAAATTGCATTCAGGATGTCCTCAAGCCGAAGGGCTGCGGCGTGGTCGTTGAGGGTGTGCACCAATGCATGACCACCCGCGGCATCCACAAGCCCGGCGTCTCGATGATCACGAGCCAGCTTCTCGGGCACTTCCGCTCAGATCCGCGCACTCGCGCCGAATTTCTCAATATCATCGGCCGCGCTCATATGGGCGCCTGATTGCCGACAAATTCCTGTAGTTGATCTGAACCAGGAAACGTGCGCATGAAACGAATACCGCAAATCAAGAACTTCATGACGCCGTTTCCGTACTCGATCAGCGATGCCGCTCCGCTGAGCGAAGCCCAGGCGTTCATGCGATCGAAGAAGATTCGACACCTGCCTGTCACTGAGGGGGGCACGCCGGTGGGGATTATCTCAGACCGCGATATCAAGCTCGTCCTGGGCCCGGACAAGCTTGATATCGCGGTC
>JAHEEM010000080.1 GCA_024640695.1 Rhodospirillaceae bacterium
GTGGCTGCTACCGTGCGTCCGATCGGCCTGCTTAGCACCGTAGCCGGCGGCTGGCCGCAATCGGATGCGCACGGCAGGGCTACCGGAGACCGGCACTATGTTGCGTACGAGCATGGCCGGGTGGAAACTTCGTCCGTATTGGACGTAACGAGGCGCGAAATCGATGATCTTGATCGCACCGCCGCTATCGTCGCGCAAGATCGTCGTCAGTATCGCCGTGTTCTCTACGTAGACCTGCTCGGCCGTGGAAAGATTGGCGAGCTCGACCTCGAAGCAACCCGGAGCGTTCTGCGCCGCGACGGGCTCGAGCAAGGAACAGAACGCGGGATCGCTGTCCATGCGCGGAAACGATCCCCACACCATCCGACCGGCCTGATCTATGAGTGCCGCAATCTGGCAGTTGCCGATCACGCCGAGCTCGAGATTTGTCGTTGCTTGCATATCTGCCTGTCTCACTTCTAGCTGGGAATGTTTGCCTCAAGCCACGTCAACACGGCATCGACATCGGCTAGATGCCACTGCGCTTGAGTTGGACCGCTGTTGACCTTGACGGAAACGCCACCGAGCTCGTTGACGACGCGGAACCCGTCCTCGTCGGTCACGTCATCGCCAACGAACACGGGCGTGCGACCGGCGAATGGCGGCTCGGCCATGAAGCTACGGATTGCCGCGCCCTTATCCAGACCCGCTGGCTTGATCTCGAGTACGTGATTGCCCTCGAGCAGCTCCCAAGCGGGCGGCAACAGCTTTGCGAGATCAGTGCCGAGCTGCGCAACCGCGTCGCGCAGTGCCGGCGAACGCCGGTAGTGCACCGCGAGACTGATCTCCTTGTCCTCGACGAGAATACCCGGATTCGCAGCCTCGAACCCTCGCAGCACGGAGCGAACCGGATCGAGCGCGGCGGGATCATTCGCGGACAGCGCAAGCTCACCATCGGGTTTGCGGCGCTGGCCGCCATGCACGCCGGCAAGCGCAAAGCGATGCGGCGCGAGAATCTCGTCGAGGGTTGCAATCGTGCGGCCGCTAACAAACGCGAGCGCCCCGTGTTGGATCCGGCCAAGCCGGCTCAGCAATTGCTTGAACCGCGCGGTGAGCTCGACGCCATCGGGAGTCTCCGCGAATTCGAGCAGGGTACCGTCCAGATCGAAAAAGAGTGCCGGCCGCTCTGGCCATGCCGGGCCGAGGGCATTGTTGGTCATTGCAAAACCATACCCTGCATCGCAGCGGGCCGCAAAAGAACCGGCAGCGGTATCCACCACGGGCGGTTCGGCCGGCGCAACGCACCAGTACGGTGCACGCCCGGACCGGGCTGCCTGTTGGCTGTGCGATTCGCGGGCCGGCTCCACGCCAACACTCGCGCCGAGGGGCGGCATAGGACTTGCAGCACGAGTGGCAGACAGGGGGAGAGTCAGGATGCGTCCAAATCTGATTCGAGGCCTCGTGGTCTTTTGTGCGGCAGCCCGCTATCTGAGCTTCAAAATGGCGGCGGAGGATTTGTTCATCACTCCATCTGCCGTAAGCCATCAGATCAAGGGGCTCGAGGATCTCATCGGCGCGCCGCTATTCGAGCGCCGCACGCGCGCGATCGTCTTGACGCCCGTGGGTGCCGCACTCTACTCACAGACGAGCCCATTGCTCCGCTCGCTCGACGCCGTCGCAAGCAGATTTCTCTCCAAGTCGCAGCGTCGCCGGGTCGTGAGGATTTCGCTGCCGCAGTTCTTCGCGAGCGAGATGCTGATTCCGCGCCTGGAGCAGTTCACAAAGGCCCATCCCACGCTCGATATCCACGTCGATACCACGGAAGGCCGGGAAGAGGATTTTCCGAGCCAGGGCGATGCCGCCGTGATGCTGCTACCGCACGAGCCGAAAGGATTCTGCACGTATCCACTGTTCGGCCTCAAGCTCGTGCCGGCGTGCTCACCAGCTTTCGCCGAGGAGCGCCGCCTGACAGAGCCTGCTGCATTGCGCGGCTGTACCCTGATCATCCACAAGTCCCGTCCGGATGCCTGGAGTGAGTGGTTCGAGGCAAACAATACGCAGCTGACGACACAGCCGCGCATCATCGAGCTCGACAGCATGTTTGCGGTCGCTCGCGCCGCGGAGCGTGGCCTCGGCGTGGCCCTGATCCCTCTGCCCCTCGCGGGCGCCTGGCTGCGTAGCCGGGCACTCATGACTCTCTTCGAGACAGCGCTCGATACCGGTGAGCGCTACTACTTCGCTCATCGCCTCAAGGACGCAGAGGATCCGGATATCGTCATGCTGGGGCAATGGACTGCCGAGATCTGCAAGCCACATGAATAAACGTCACGCATGCCGCGAAAAAGATTCGTTTGTCGGCCCGGATCAAGGCGCTTAGATTAGCTCCGTAGGACGAATCGATCGCTAAATAAGGAGGTTTACGATGTTTCGACACAACGGCTTACACAAGGATGAAAATTCAGTAGGGTCCTCACGACCTGCGACGAACGCGGACAGTGGACACAGGCACGAAACCGGCCCCGAACCCGGCGCAAAGAGGAGAGCCTGTCTCGGTGTCCTTCCGCGAGCGTCGTCCACGCGAGGTTGGAGCGCCACGTTCATGTCGCTCTAGGCAGCCTGCGTACGCACGGGGTCCGGCTCTTGGGAGTCATTGCGGATTGTTGTCTCCCCCCGAATCACCGCTGACTCGCGCGACCTTGGTGCGAATTGGGCCCGGCCTCTCGAGGCCGGGCTTTTTTTAGGCGGACCTGCGCCGACTGAATGCGCTGGCGAAACCTGCGCGCCGCCACGCGCGCTGATCATCAAAGCCGCTCGGCTGCGCAAATACGCGACGGCTTCCGTAGAAAATGCGGGCAAGGTCCACTGGCCGGAAATGCACCGCGAAGACGTGTTCCGGCACGTGGAATTTCCAGCGGAAGTCGACGTGGACAAAATCTCCGCTGAGCTCGACCACGGCGTGCTTTCCATCGCAGCACCGAAAGCCACCGACAAGACCAAGCAGCAAAAGCAAGTCAAGGTCTCTTCAGTAGCCTGAGCGCAGATACGCGTGGGGTGCGGGACATCCCAGCCGTCCCGCCGGCTGTCTGTTCCAGCTCACTGCAGCGTATAGCGCCGGGAGATCTCCGGATCGCAGCCGAAGCCGAGATATTCGAACTGCGGCGAGTAATACCACTCCACATGACCGCTGAGCGGCTCGGCGAAATACTCCGAGTCCTCGATGACGAAGTCGATCTGTAGCCGGGTGCGGTCCTCGCTGAGGCGCATGCGCTCGACCGCGTGTTTTGCAGCACCGCTGGGGACGCCCTCGTTGCCTTGCTGCCCCGATATCGGCGCGCGATTGTCGGCGAAGAGCATCGTATCGACGACGAGCGTGTCGCCTTCCCAGCGGCCGATCGAGTGGCCCTGGTTCGTCCGCATCCTAGTCTCCGAATGACCGCGGCCATCCGTGTAGATGATCCGCTCGGCATTGAAACGCTCGTTTCGAATCACGATGGCGTCTTCTCGGATTTCAATCTCGTTCAGATAGGGGGCAACCAGTATCGCCGGCAGCGGCGGCGCAATGCACTGGGCCGCCGGGCTATCTAGGCGAACATCATAGGCCGCACTCGCTGCGGCAGCTTTCTCGGTGACCGCGAGTGCCCCCCAGGCCGCGTAAAATCTGGCGTAATCCTCGAAGCGCAGCTCCCAGCGACCGGCGAAATCGGTCGCACGCGGCAGCGTGCTCGGGTCATCGGGCCGGGCGAGGAAATAGGACCGGGCCGACATCACCGTGCCGTCGGCCTTCTCGATCGACACGAGCAGCGCATGATGCCGCTCACGGTTGCGGTCGGGACGCGCCCGAACGAGCACCCGCTCTCCCGGCATGAAGGAATCGCGGCTCCAGCCACTGCGCACGAGTATCGGAATGGCATCCGTCTCGAGCTCCCACTCGACAGGCTCACCGCCCTCGCCGAGGGTTTCCACATATATATACGTGTGCGGGTTCGTCCAACTGAACCGGGTCACGGTGCCCGGCAGGGCGAGCACGGTATCAGGATCGAAGATCTTGGCGCTGTGATGCGCCGTTGCCGGCATCGCAGCGCAAAGTGCCGCTAGCGCAGCGGCGGATCGCCATCTGTTGAGGGGTGACATGGAGCGCCCTCCTTACCGTCGTTTACGGATTGTACCCCGATCAAGCATCGATTGGCCGATCCCGTCCTCGCCCGGAGGTCGGGCCGCCAATTGCGACGACGTCGACTAAAGCGGGGTTAGTTAGGCTCGACATCGTGGTAGTGCGCCACTTGCGGTGCCGGATCGTAATAATGGTGCAGCAGCTTGCGCCACTGCTGGTACTCGGGCGAGTTGCGGAAGCCTTCGGTATGGTCCTCGAGCCGCTCCCACTCGACGAGCAAGATGTAGCGCGATGGCTTCTCGAGACAGCGCTTGAGCTGGTGGGAGATGTGACCCTTCATCGAGCCAATGATGGACTCGGCCGTCGCGAAGTCTTGCTCAAAGTCAGCTTCTCGGCCCGGAATCACGTCGAGCGTGGCGATTTCCAAAATCATCGTTTCTGCCCTCAATCTTGCAAGTGTGTATTCAACTAGCGCCGCTTACGAGACAGCGTATCGAGCCCGGCCAAGACGAAGTTAGCCGGCTCGCTCAGGCCCCACGCGCCGCTTCACTGGACAAGGAGCCCCGCAGCACCGTCACAGCCTGACCGCGAAGGACCACACGGTCTCCGGCAACGCGCACGCGAACGAGCCCACCGCGGGCCGAGGCCTGAAACCCGGTGAGCTCGGTCTTGCCGAGCCGCTCGCCCCAGTAGGGACCCAAGCAGCAATGCGCGGAGCCGGTCACCGAGTCCTCATCAATGCCGGCGGCCGGCGCAAAGAACCGAGACACGAAGTCGAACCGGTCATCCTCGGATGCGCTCGTCACGATCACGCCTAGCCTGCCAAGCGCGCGCAGCGCGGCGAAGTCCGGCTGCATCGACCGAATCGATGCCTCGGCATCGACGACGATGAAGTTCTCGTTCGTCGTGCGTCCCACGAAGGACGGCGCGACACCGAGCGCGGCAAGCAAGCCGGGAGGCGCGTCGATCGCCTCCGCCGGCGTGGCGGGAAAGTCGAGCTCGATCCACTCGCCGTCACAGGCGCAGGTCAATATGCCACTCTTGGTATGAAACGGAATCGGCACGTCGGCATCGACGAGGCCCTCGCTCCAGAGCGCGTAGGCCGACGCCAGGGTTGCATGGCCGCATAGATCGACCTCGACAGTCGGCGTGAACCAGCGCAGACCGAAGCCGTCGTCGCGCGGGGAAATGAACGCCGTCTCCGACACGTTCATCTCGGCGGCGACGCGCTGCATCCAGTCGGCATCAGCCGCCTTGTCTAGAAAACACACCGCCGCCGGATTGCCCGCGAACGGACTGTCGGTGAACGCGTCGATCTGCAGACAGGCGATTCCAGGCATATGAAGTCATCCACGCTTAAGCTAATGAGGGCAAGTCGAAGGCCCCAGTCCAGCAGCAGCGCTTGCGGAGCGTGGGCGCTGAGAATCATAGCGCCTTTCTGCGCTTGATACCTTCGATACATCGGCGTTCAATGGCCCGGTATCTGCTCGTGTGATACGTCCATCGGTTGAGAGAGCGCAGATGTTCATCGGACACTTTGCAATGGCGTTCGGAGCGAAGAAGCTCGCTCCCGAGGTGTCGCTCGGCGCCCTGTTTCTCGCCTGCCAACTCGCCGACCTGATCTGGCCGGATCTCGTCCTACTTGGCGTCGAGCGCCTCGCGATCGAGCCCGGGAATACGGCCATGACGCCGCTGAGCTTCGAGCACTACCCTTACTCGCACAGCCTGATCGCGCTGTTCGCGTGGGGCGTGCTGTTCGCCGCGGCTTACTGGATCGTGAGCAGGGCGAGCCTCAGAATCGCGATCGTCATCGTTCTGCTCGCGCTGAGCCACTGGGCGCTCGACGTTCTGACCCACCGTGCCGACATGCCGATCACGTTGAGCGACTCGGTTCGCGTCGGGCTCGGGCTCTGGAACGTGCCGGCGCTCGCGATCCCCCTCGAGCTCGCGCTGCTTGCCGCCGGGGTGTGGATTTACGCGCGCTACACCGTCGCGCGCGATCGGATCGGCAGCACGGGCCTCTGGGCGCTGGTCGGCTTCCTCGTTGCGGTCTATACGGCCAACATCCTCGGTCCGCCGCCGCCCTCGGTGGGCGCCGTGGCCTGGTCGGCGCAGGCGATGTGGCTACTCGTGGCCTGTGCTTACTGGGTCGATCGCCACCGCCGGCCCAGAAGCTGGGCGCGGCTCGCTCACCGCTTCACGTAGCGACGCAGCGCCATGCCCGCGGTCAACGAACCGTAGATGACACCATCCGCATCGACCGCAACGCCTTCCTGCGAGCCGTCTGGATCGATGTCGGCGATGAACCCCGCAACGACGCCGTCCGAGGCTCGACCAAACCGAATACCTTCTTTCCACTTCGGGCGCATGTCGTTCATATCGTCCGACTGCGAGTCGGCGACATAGAGCATGTCGGTGGCATCGATAAAGATGCCGCTCGGCCGGCCGAACTGCTGCCACTCCTCGAGAAAGTTACCGTCCTGATCGAAGATTTGGATCCGGTCGTTCTCGCGGTCACCAACGAAAAGCCGCCCCTGCGAGTCCATCGCAAACGTGTGCGGCGTCGCAAAATCGCCCGGCGCTGGACCACGCATCCCCCAAATCTTTATCAAGGTCCCGTCCGCGGCGAACTTGAGCACTCGCGCGTTGGAGCCAGGGCCGTGACCGTCGCCGACAAAAATGTCGCCGTTCGGCGCGACGTGCACGGCCGACGGGCGATTGAATTCGTCCGGTCCGTCACCCGCGATACCGGCGGTTCCAAGCTTCATGAGCAGCGCGCCTTCGGAATTGAACTTGAACACTTGATGACCCTTGCCGTCGCGCCGCGGGTCCCGGCCGTCCGGCCCCTGATCATCGGTGACCCAGACGTTGCCGTCGAAATCGACGTGAATGCCGTGCGGCCGGACGAACAATCCAGCGCCAAAGCTTCTGACGAGATTACCGTCCGGGTCGAACTTGAGTATCGGCGCGAGATCGGAGCCGACACAGTCGTGCCCGCCGCAGCGCTCGAAGAGCCAAATGCTCCTGCCGTCAGGGTCGATCGACATCGTCACCGTCGAGCCGATCTTTCTGCCCGCGGGCAGCTTGAAGAAGTCCTGATCCAGGACGTAGGGACGGGGCCAGCTGTTGACCTCCACGTCGACCTGCGCGCCGACTTGCCCGGAACAGAGGGTCAGCACGGTGGCGCCCAGAATGCTCCATGAACGATTGAGAACCTGCATGGCCGCCTCCTTATTCTAGTTGCTAGAAATATACTGCATTGAGGGGGCAATTGGGCCGCTGGACCCGGGCTCCAGAGTCGTGGACACTGGTCGAAAAAAAGGGGGAGATGTCATGCTGGCAAGTTTTCGCGACTGGCTTCGAGATCTGGCAACGATCATGGTCGTCTGTGTTGCCGGACTTGCCGCCGCAACCGCGCATGGGGCCGTGACCCGCATCGTCATCGACACGGTCACCTCGCCCGCCTTCGACGGCGAGTCTTACGGCGACGTCGGCCAATACGAGACGATCGAAGGCCGCGCCTTCGGCGAGCTCGATCCCGACGACCCGCGCAACACGATCATTCAGGATATCGAGCTCGCACCGAGAAACGCCAGCGGGCGCGTCGAGTACCTGGCGACCTTTTTCCTCGTCAAGCCCATCGATATGTCCAAGAGTAGCGGCCTGCTCTGGCAGTTCGTACCGAATCGCGGCGCCAGAATCACGCTCGCGCCCGAGCGCCGCGCCGACGGTGATATCGGTTTGAGCAGCGGCTGGCAGGGCGACAACCGCGGCGGCACGGCGCACGACAACCCCGGGCGTGATTTCGTCGTCGTGCCGATTGCGAAAAACCCCGACGGCTCTGCGATCACCGGGACAGTCATGGGGCGCATCATCAATGCCCAAGGCGATGCATCGAGCCCGATCATCGTGCACTCCAACCCACTGCCCTACGAGCCCGTGACACTCGACACGAGCGAGGCGAGTCTCACGATCATCGAGTCGGAGACTATCGACGGCGTCACCGGCGTGACGCGCACGGTTGCCGGCAGCGATTGGGCCTGGGCGCGATGCTCGAACGGCACCGACCCGGCCTTTCCGGGCACGCCTGATCCGACCGAGATCTGCGTGCGCGACGGCTTCGAGCCGAGCCGCGTCTATCAAGTGGTCTTCACGACGCAGGATCCGCCCGTGCTCGGCATGGGCTTCGCCGCGTTTCGCGATGTCGGCTCGTTTTTTAAGTACGCAGCGGCCGACGACGCTGGCACCGCAAACCCCTTAGCCGAGGCGGTGTCGTGGGTCATCGCGCGCGGTAGCTCACAGTCCGGCAACATGTTGCGACAGTTCTTGCATCTCGGCTTCAACGAGGACGAGTCGCGGCGCCCTGTGCACGACGGTACCTGGCCGTGGATCGGCGGCCGGCGCGTCGCGCTGAACTTTCGCTTCGCGATGCCCGACGGCGTGCTCAAGCTCTACGAGCCGGGCGGCGAGGGCCCAATGTGGTGGGAGCGCTGGCCCGATTACGCGCGCGGCCAGCCGACCGGCGGGATTCTCGACCGCTGCAGGGCATCGAGAACGTGTCCCAAGATCGTCGAGCATTTCGGCGCCGCGGAGATCTGGGCGCTCAAATTCGGCCCCGGCCTCGTCGGCATGGACCCGAGAACGGATATCCCGCTGCCGAGCAACGTTCGCCGTTATTACTTCGCGAGCACGCGTCACGGCGGCGGTGACGGCAGCTTCGACATCGAGCCGCCCGCGCCACCGACCTGCCCGAGCTTCGGTTATGGCCGAGGGCTCTTGCCGGACAACCCCGTGCCGCATACGGAAACACGCAACGCCATCGAGTTTCATTTGCGCAATTGGGTCATGAACGACATCGAGCCACCGCCGAGCCGCTACCCGCGCCTGCATGGCGAAAATGCCGTTCTCGTCGCACCGACCAAGGAAGCCATGAGCTTTCCGACCCTGCCGGGCCTGCCCGAGTCAGCGCCGACCGGCCTGATCAGCCCGGTCATCGACTTCGACTGGGGCCCCGATTTCGATCATTACGACGCGACGGGCGTGCCGACGATCATTCCGCCGCGGATCAAGCAGGTGTTGCCGATGGTCGCGCCGCGCGTCGATGCCGACGGCAACGAGCTCGGCGGCGTGCCCGTCGTGCTACGCGATGCCCCGCTCGGCACCTACCTCGGCTGGAACATCACGGCGGAAGGGTTTCACGCCGGCAAGATCTGCAACTACGCAGGCGGCATGATTCCGTTCGCGAACACAGAGGCCGAGCGCATTGCGAGCGGCGATCCGCGTCTATCGCTCGAGGAACGCTACGGCACGCATGCAGGTTATGTCGACGCCGTGCGTAAGGCGGCCGCGAACGCGGTCGAGCAGGGCTTCCTGCTACCGACCGATGCAGACAAATTGATTGCGCGCGCCGAGGCGAGCGACGTGCTCAGGCCCTAGCCCGCGTGCCTCACCGGGCGGTCGCGCATCGAAGCTATCGCGCTCCGAGATTCGCGTCGAGATGGACTCGCGAGCCGCCGGCCGCGTCGACCCGCGGCGCCACAAAGACTGACGGCGGAGCGCCGCTTGGCATGCGCGCTGGAGGCCAACGCTTCGGTTGCGGCCAAGCCAAGCCCCCGTTCGAGTCATGGGCGCATTCCACGATGCAGGGAGTTACGCGCTCGCGCTTGGCCCGAGCGACGCGGCCTCACGCGCTCAACCCTCAGCGCACTCGAACGGCAGCACCTGCGCGCCTGGCACCCACAGCCAAGCCCTCGCCCGGGTCACCGGCGCAGCAAATAAAGCGGGATCGGTGATCGTGAGCGCGTAGTCGAGCCGCGCACCGTCGGCACTCGGCGTGAATCGCTCCGACAGCGTGATGGCCTGGCTCTGCCGATGGCCCGCCTGGCCGAAGTACGGAAAGTCGATGCGATCCGTTTCGACGACGAGCGTACCGTCGTCCCAACGCCCTACCGAATATCCGAGTATCGAAGGGCTGACATCTCCGGCGACCGCGGGATTCATCCAGATCACGCGCCGCGTGTCGTATTCCTCAATGCGCAAGACAATGCGATCGATCTCGTCGATGAACTCAATCGGGTTGGGCTGATTCATGATCATCGGCATGCCCTTCGCCCGGCAACCCCGGAAGGGATTGTCGCCCGACGTGGAGTCGTAAGCCGCGCTGCGCGCCTGAGCCTCGGCGGTGAACGGCAGCGGCGCGTCGCCGTATCCGATACCGTCGGTGCTCCAAACCCGAAATAACCCCAAGCTCGGGTCGGCCGACGGCTCGCCCGGGGAGAAATCCAGGCCCGTGCCGAGCGTCCGGTCCGTCCAGCGCGCGACCGGGGTATCGAGCAGGATCTCGCGGTTGTCCTCGAGTAGCAGATTCAGCGCATAGACGTTGTTGCCCGGCCGGCGCGGCGGATAACCCGCGACTGTGACCACCTGCCCGACGCCGATCACGTCGGCCGAGACGCCAACCCGCGTGAGCCGCGTCACCGGAATGCTCTCGACATTCCATTCCTGCGTGCCACCGTCCGGCTGCTCGACGGCTAGCGTGAAGCGGACATGCGGATTACGCCAAAGGAGATTCGTGATCTCGCCCTTGACCTCGATTATCTGGTCGGTGAAATAAACCGACTGAGCCGCGTGATGCGCCCACGTCGAGTTGCCGGCTGACACTGCAGCCAGGACGATGCATGTGATTGCCCTGCCTAGCAGACTTCGGCCACGGGGCCGATCATGCGCCCGCACAACGCCTCCTTCAGTGCCCGCAGCCTTACTCGGCGGGCCGCTGGCTTCCGATCTGAGCCACCTTCTTATTTTCGAGACCTTCGGTTAAAACTATAGCACCTGAAGCTCCGCTGCGGCTGCGCGCTGCCTTCATTCATCTATAAATAGACTCTTCGCAATCGACGCTGTAACGACCTGAGTTTCGTTGACGGCCTCGGCAATCGTGAAGTCGATAGCCAGGCTCGCGAGCGTGTATGCCTCACCCGGCGCCAGTCCTTTGTGCTCGACGAGAAAATCAACGGTCTCCAACACGGCCTTGCGCAGCGCGCGATCGAGATCGACGTCGATGCCGACAGATAAATAATGCGTCGGCGTCTCTGCGCGCGGCATCTGAAGCCCGACACCCTTGTGCAGCACGAAGCGAAACACGCCCGTGTTGGAGTGCTCGAGCGCCGTGCCGCTGACCTCGCCGTCACCCTGCACACCGTGCGGATCACCTGCGTAGAACAACGCACCGGACTGAAATACCGGCAGATAGAGCTTCGCCCCGGCGGTCAGCAACTTGATATCGAGATTGCCGCCATACGGTCCCGGTGGCCGCGAGCTCTGCACACCGGCCACCGTCACACCCGGCTGACCGACGGCTGGCGCCGCCGGCGCGACAGCCATGATGCCCATGAACGGCGCCAGCGGGACACGTACGCCATCGGCGAGCAAAGCGACGACACGACCGTCGGCCAGCCCTGTGCGAACCAGGGTCCGTCCGCCGGCGGAGATGTCCGCGCCGGGATCGCCGGGCCGTGATCCCGGATAGGCATCACCAAGCGCGCCACTTCGGGCACCTGCGGTGTTGAATCCGTAGGGCACACGCGAGCTGACCTCGAGGACCTGCACTTCGAGCATGTCGCCAGGCTCGGCCCCCGTGACGGCAACGGGTCCCGTGAGCACGTGCGCGCCGGTCCGGCCGTCTCGCGGGCGCGCGGGCCTGGAAGCCCAGAAGTCGCGCACGTCTTGCAGAATCTCCTCGGGCTGCACGCCGAAGCGCCCAAGAAACGTCACCGGATCTTCGTCCTGCGTGGAGCCATGGTGCGATATTGTGTCGATACGCACGCTCTCACCCGACCGGACGGTCAACACGGGCGCCTTGCCCGTTGGAATCCAGCCCCAGCTCAGATTCTCTGGCCGTGCCTGCAGATAGTGATCCGCGGGCGTGACCTGGGCATCCACGGTCGCGCACATCATGACAAACAGCGCCGTGCAGGCAGATACCTGCGTTACGGCCGCCAGATCTCCACGGCTGCGCCACCGCATTCCACGAACCAGAGCAAAGATCGTCGGAGTCATAGTATCTCCTCCAAAAATAAGGTCCACATGCCGAGGCACCGCACACGCATCCAGCGTCGGCCCGAGATCCGAAACGCGATCGTACCCCCCGAATTCAGCCGGTGGTCAGTATCTGACACTCAGCAGACGGGCCGACCCGGGCACCCTCGCCATCCCTAGCCCATCCGCAACCAACGATTTTTTGCGGCCGATCACGCGTGGCAGCGCGAGCGATGCAAGATATTGCCGAAATCGCGACGCGATCACAGATCCGTCGCGGCGCTTCCGCGAGACTCTATATTACACACACCGCGGAAGCACACACGCCCATGGCCGCCGTTCATAGACAGTACCGAGAAGAGTCCGAGCAGCTGCGGCTGCATGCGCTCGAAAACAAACTCCGAGGACTGTGCGATCACGTCGCGAGCCTCGTCGACGATGCCCGCGAGCACGAGCCCCTAGCCACACGCGAAGCGAGCTTCCAACTCGAGGCCTTCGCGGAACGCCGTAGTAAGGCGCTTGAGTACTTGATCGCCGAGCACCACGAGCCATGCTGTATTCAGCTCGGCAACCTGGAGAAACTCTTGGAGGCCCTCGAGTGTTCACGGAAATTCTTCGCCGCGAAAGCGCCAGTGCGAGTCGACAACGAAATTTCTGCGAACCGGCTCGGTCTAGTAAGATAAGCCTCCGACGCGGGCGCGAACCATTCGACTAAGCCGCGCCCCGCATCGGCGGTATAAGCGGCGCGATACGGCGCGCCGATCTGCTCCAGAAAACCGAGACTCGTTGGTGATATACGCGTACGTCATCGGCCTTACGCTCCTGAATCTGATCTTCTGGATCGGCATCCTGTTCAATTTGCCGGGCACCTGGCTCATGGTGCTGCTCGCCGTGCTGCTCGAATGGTGGACGCCCAGCCAGATCGTGTTTGGCCCATCGGTCTTATACGGCGCATTG
>JAHEEM010000081.1:0-7378 GCA_024640695.1 Rhodospirillaceae bacterium
CCTACGGCCGCGGATATGCGCTGGTGACAGCTACCGGACTGGCAACCGAATTCGGCAAGATTAGCGGGATGCTCGCAGCGCTCGAGGAACCTAGAACTCCGCTACAGCAGAATCTCGATCGGTTGGGCCGAGTCCTGGCTGCGGCAGCGCTCGTAATCGTCGCCGTGGTTGTGGGCATTGGCGTGATGCGCGGCGAGCCAGTGCTGGAGATGCTTATCTTCGGCATCGCTCTGGCCGTTGCCGTCGTCCCCGAGGCGCTGCCAGCTGTCGTTACGATCTCGCTCGCGCTCGGGCTACAACGCATGGCCAAGCAGAACGCCTTGATGCGCCACCTGCCAGCGGTGGAGACTCTGGGCAGCACCTCGGTGATCTGCGCCGACAAGACAGGCACATTGACGAAGGATGAAATGACGGCCCGCAAGATCTGGGTGGGCGGTCAGCTCGTGACCGTCTCCGGCAGCGGGTACACGCCCGATGGGACGTTTACCGTCGATGAGAGCGAGATACCGGTCGGTGGCGAGCTGCGCGCGCTCTGCGAGGCTGCCGTTCTGTGCACGGACGCCAATCTCCACGAAGAAGACGGCCGCTGGAAAATTCACGGCGACCCAAGTGAAGGTGCTCTGGTTACGCTTGCGGCTAAGGCGGGGATCGAGAAGGGTCCGCTCGAGAGCGAGCATCCAAGGCTCGATGAGATCCCGTTTTCCTCGGAGCGCAAACGCATGACGACGCTGAATCGGGAAGCAGCGGGTGTCGTCGCGTACTCGAAGGGAGCGCCCGAGGTCATACTCGCCTCCTGCGACCGCCAGCTGACGAACGGCGGCATAAGTCCGCTCGGGCGAACAGATCACGAAATGTTTCTGTCAACTGCAACTTCGATGGCAAGCCAAGCGCTGCGCGTGCTCGCAATCGCATACAAGCCCGACGCCACGGTCGACACTGCAGAGAACACAATGATCTTCCTCGGGCTCGTCGGACTTATGGACCCACCGCGCGAGGAAGTTGCCGAGGCGATAAAGATCTGCAACGAGGCCGGTATCAAGCCGATCATGATTACCGGCGACCACCCCGAAACGGCTGCAGCCATCGCACGCGAACTGGGCCTTTTGACGACCGGACGCGTGATTACCGGATCTGACCTTCAGTCGATGTCCGACGCGGATCTGCAACGCGAGGTGCACGCGATTGAGGTGTACGCGCGCGTGTCACCCGAACAGAAAATCCGCGTCGTCGATGCGTGGCAGCGGCACGGCGCTGTCGTAGCCATGACGGGTGACGGCATCAACGATGCGCCGGCCCTCAAAAAGGCCGATGTCGGAATCGCCATGGGCCTCACGGGCACGGACGTCAGCCGCGAAGCTGCCGATATGACTTTGACTGACGACAACTTCGCCTCGATTGTGAAGGCGATGGCCGAAGGCCGACGAATCTTCAGCAATATCAAGAAGTTTCTGATGTTCCTGCTGTCCGCGAATATCGGTGAGATTGGGGTCATTGCCGCGACGGCCCTTGCTGGACTGCCGTTACCGCTGAGCGCCATTCAGATTCTATATATCAATCTCGCCACCGACGGCCTGCCGGCTCTCGCTCTAGCGGTAGATCCACCGGAACTAGGCCTCATGAGGCATCCGCCGAGAGACCCAAAGCGATCGATCTTCTCAACGCCGGTCGTGATTCTCTTGCTCATCGGCGGCTTCTGGTCGACGGCTATCGGTCTGACTATCTTCCTCGGCTCGCTGAGCTCAGGACGACCGCTCGAAGAGGCCATGGCCATGACCTTCCTCGCACTCGTGCTGATCGAGCTCTTCGAGGTCTATTGCTTCCGCTCCGACCGCCACTCGGTCCTGATCTCACCGTTCGCCAACAGGTGGCTCAACATCGCCATAGTCTCCGAACTCGGATTACTCCTGGTGATCGTATACTTACCGATGTTGCAGCTGCCGTTCGGCACTTTTTCCCTGACGGCACTTGACTGGGCGCTCGTGCTCGGCCTGGCGCTGACGGTCATTCCCGTTCTGGAGCTCGCGAAACTGTCCATCAGGCGCGGTCTGCTGGGACCCGTCAATTGAACTTTTGCTCGAACGGAAAGAGATCTCGATATCTACGATCCAAAACTGCCACCAGGCTCATCTGGCCATAGGAAATACACGACCACCATGCCTGACCTGTTCGCGATAGACCGCCCAAAAGGGACTTCCGCCCGCCCGCTGCGGGATCTAGTGCCATTCATCCGGCCATACCTCGACCGGCTCATGCTCGCATTGGTTGCGCTCGCCGTGGCGGCAGCGGCCATGCTCGCACTACCCGTCGCACTGCGTCACCTGATTGACGCGGGCTTCACGAGCGGCAACGCCGCAATGATCGACCGTTACTTTCTGCTGCTGATCGGCGTAGCGGTCGTTTTTGGGGCCTTTGCGGCCCTGCGGTTCTATCTCATTATGTGGCTAGGTGAGCGCGTCGTCGCAGATATTCGCGAAGCCGTGTATTCCCACGTCATCCGCATGGACCCTGCATTCTATGAGGTCACGAAGACTGGCGAAGTGCTGTCGCGATTGACGGCGGATACCACGCTGATTCAGTCGATCGCCGGCGTTGGCTTATCGATCACGCTACGCTCGATCCTGACTCTGAGCGGCGGGCTCGTCATGCTCGCGGTCACGAGCCCCGGACTCACGGCACTGATCATCGTGCTCGTGCCGCTCGTGCTTGTGCCCATACTGCTGATCGGTCGACGGGTGCGGCGCCTGTCGCGCGACGCTCAGGACCGCGTCGCGGACACTGGCGGCCTTGCGGGTGAGACGCTCAATGCCGTGCAGACCGTGCAGGCATTCACAATGGAACCGCTGCAGGATGCGCGCTTTGAGCAAGCCGTCGATCAGGCTTTCCGCACCGCGATCAAACGGATCCGGCTGCGCGCGCTGCTGACTGCTGTGGCAATCTTCGCAATTTTTGGCGCAATCATGCTCGTCCTGTGGCTCGGTGCACAGGCCGTGCTCCAGAACGAGATGACCGGCGGTGAGCTCGGCCAGTTTTTGCTCTACGCGCTGTTCGTCGCGGGCGCCGCCGCGTCGCTCAGTGAGATGTGGGGCGAGGTCCAACGCGGCGCCGGCGCGACTGAGCGGCTCATGGAGCTGTTGCGTGCCGAGCCCGCCGTGCACGCGCCCGAGCATCCGGTGGAGTTTCCCTCGGACGGCAAAGGAAGCATTGGCTTCGAGCAAGTCTCATTCTCCTACCCCTCGCGTCCAGGCGTGCTGGCGCTCGACAATTTGTCTTTGGAAATCGCCCCGGGCGAGACAGTCGCCATCGTTGGCCCCTCGGGCGCGGGCAAGTCGACCTTGTTCCAGCTCTTGCTGCGTTTCTACGACCCGCTGCGCGGCCGCGTCCTCGTCGATGGCGTCGACATCAAACTCGCCCGGCCCGAGTTGCTGCGCATGCGGCTCGGGGTCGTTCCGCAGGAAACGGTCGTGTTCGGGACGACGGCGAGGGAAAACATTCGCTACGGCAGACCCGAAGCGACCGACGCTGAGATCGAGGCAGCTGCGCGTGCAGCCGGTGCGGATAGCTTCATCGAGCGGCTGCCAGACGGTTACGACACCTTTCTCGGCGAGCGCGGCACGCGTTTGTCAGGCGGACAGCGGCAACGCATCGCGATTGCACGCGCTATTCTGCGCAATCCGCCTATCCTGCTGCTCGACGAAGCAACCAGCTCCTTAGATGCCGAAAGCGAGCGGCTGATTCAGGAGGCGCTCGAGCATCTCATGCTTGACCGCACGACACTCATCATTGCCCACCGGCTCGCGACAGTGCTGAAGGCGGACCGCATCGCTGTCATGGACAACGGGCGAATCATCGATATCGGCACCCACACCAGCCTGGTCGCCAGCAACAAACTATACGCCCGCCTCGCGGAGCTGCAGTTCAGCGCGGGCAGGCAAACGGGACCGAGCGCTCTGCTGGCTTCGCCGTCCGAGACCAGCGATGCGGCATCGCGCTAACGCTCACCGACCCGTCGGCGGCCTAGCCATCCGACGGCAGGATATGGACAATAGACCATATGGATGACGTGACCCGACCAGACCCCACAACCGACGGACCCATTGAGCTCATTATTGAGTCGCACACCAAGGACCTCGGCGAGTTCGAGGTCCGCCGGACCTTGCCTTCGAAGGAGCGACAGCGCGTCGGCCCATTCATCTTCTTCGATCACATGGGTCCGGCGGAATTCCCCCCTGGTAGCGGCGTGGCCGTCCGGCCGCACCCGCACATCGGGCTGGCAACGCTAACTTATTTGTTCGAAGGAGCGATTTTGCATCGCGACAGTCTCGGCCACGTCCAACCGATTGAGCCGGGCGCAGTCAACTGGATGACGGCCGGGCGCGGCATTGTCCACTCCGAGCGCACGCCCCCTGCCATGATGGCGAGCGGATCGATGCTGCATGGGCTGCAGATCTGGCTCGCGCTGCCCCTAGAGCTGGAAGAGATGGAGCCGAGTTTCGTCCACTACCCCGCCGCAGACATTCCGATCGTCGAAAAACCGGGCATCAGAATTGAAGTTGTTGCGGGCACAGCGTTCGGTGCGAGTTCTCCGGTCGTGACGACCTCCGACACGCTTTATCTCAGCCTGATCATGCAAGCCGGCGCCTCGCTCGAGGTGCCGAATGACGTCGAAGAGCGCGCCGTCTACGTCGTCGCCGGCGAGCTGCGTGTCGGTGAAAAAACCATGGGAGTCGGCACGATGGCTGTGCTCAGACCCGGCGCGTCCGTCTTGGTTACGGCCGAGGCCGACACCACGGCAGTGATCCTGGGCGGAGCCTCGTTGGCTGGTAAGCGCTACCTGTATTGGAACCTCGTCAGCAGCTCCCGGGAGCGCATCGAGCAAGCCAAAGACGACTGGCGCAATGGCCGCTTCGATAAGGTACCCGGTGACGACGAGTTCATCCCGTTGCCTGACTAGCCGCTTGGCGATTCCACGCTCAGAGATGTCTGTCGCCGCGCTGAACGGCAGCGTCCTAGTTAAGATCAACTGAATGCGCCGCGGCGAGAAGAAGACATTTCAGTCGACGCCCGAGCTCGACCGTTATCACGAGCGCATCGCCGCCTATCATCTGGCGCCGTTATGGCAGCGCCTCGGCAGCCTTCTCACACCAGAGCCGAGGGTCGCCTCGAAGCCGCAGCTCTGGCATTACGATGGGCTGCGTGAGCTCTTGCTCGAATCGGCGGGCCTGATCTCCGCGGAAGAGGCCGAGCGTCGCGTGCTCATACTCGAGAACCCAGGACTACCGGGGACCTCGGCCATCACCGAGACGCTCTTCGCCGGACTGCAGCTCGTCATGCCCGGCGAGATCGCACCCTCGCATCGACATTCACCGGCGGCGCTGCGCTTCATACTCGAGGGTGAAGGTGCCTATACAGCGGTCAACGGCGAAAAGCTGCCAATGCACCCGGGCGATTTCATCGTGACGCCGTCCTGGTGCTGGCATGACCATGGCCATCACGGCAGCGGGCCGTTCGTCTGGCTCGATGTGCTCGATCTGCCGCAGGTTCGCAACACGGGCGCGATATTCTTCGAGGAGTATCCGGACCTGCGTTACCCTGAGAGCCGTCCGCCCGAAGACAGCTTCTATCGGTATGGAGTCAACATGGTTCCGGTCGAGCATCGGACTAGCGGCACAAAATCACCACTCCTGAGCTACCCCTACGAGCGCACGCGTAAGGCCCTCGAAAATCTCAAGCAGCACAGCCCTATCGATCCCTGCCACGGGCTCAGGATGGAGTTTATCGATCCGACCACCGGCAGGGCGGCGATTCCGACCATCTCGACTTTCATCCAGCTGCTGCCGACCAGTTTCGAGTCCGACGACTACCGCAGCACGGATGGCACGGTCTTCTGCGTCGTCGAAGGCACAGGCACGATCAAGTTCGGCTCGGGCTCGAACCACATCGAGTTTCGCTACGCTCCGCGCGATATCTTCGCCGTGCCCTGTTGGCAATTCCACCGGTTTGCAGCTGACGAAGAAACCGTGCTATTTAGCGCGTCAGATCAGGCCACGCAGACGCAACTTGGACTGTGGCGAGAGCAGCGTGGGGATTACGCCGCTATATAAAGATAAAGAAGCGACAGTGCGCTGACGAGCTTATCCGCGGATTTCTCACTTGCGGCAGAGCGCACAACACCAGAGCACCGTGGGGGGATGAGCGAATATGGAACTATTACAGCAGCTGAGTGAGCAGGCAGCTTTCATCAATGCCGAGGTGATTCCCTGGCTACTTCGGCTGGTCATGATAGGCCTGGGCCTTTCGCTGACCCTTGCTGATTTCAAGCGCGTTATCGTGTTCCCCAAGGCGGTAACGATCGGTTTGGTCGCTCAGCTGATCGGCCTGCCGCTAACGGCATTCGCCCTGGCCTGGATATTCAATGCACCGCCTGCGATTGCGGTCGGTCTCGTCATACTCGCCGCCTGCCCGAGTGGCGTCACGGCCAACGCGTATACCTTCGCCTCACGCGCCGACGTGCCTTTGTGTGTCACCTTGTCGGCGATCACCAGTGTTGTCACGGTATTCACGATTCCATTCCTGATCGAGCTCGCGCTGCGGTTGTTCTTCGACGAGCAGCAAGGGATCACAATGTCCCCGACGAGCATGCTGCTCAACCTGATGACATTCACGCTGCTGCCGCTCACGATCGGCATGCTGTTGCGGTACTTCTTCCCGGGACCCGCCGAGCGCGCCGTCGAGCCGATTCGCAAGAGCATCCTCTATCTGATGATCGTGGTTCTATTGCTGGGCGTCATCTCGAGCTACCAGGACATTCTCGAGTATTTTGCCGTGGCAGGACTGCTCGTGATCGCGATGAACATCATCACGATGGGTTTCGGCTACGGAATCGCTCGAGGGTTCAAGCTTCCACTGACACAAGTGATCACGATCACTTTCGAAGTTGGCGTGCAGAATCTCGCTCTCTCGTTTGCAATCACTTTCAACCTTCTGCAGCGTCCCGACCTCGCGATAGCTCCACTGATCTATGCTGCGGTCATGCCAGCGACAGCGCTCGGCTTCGTGAGCATTGCGCGACGTCTGCTCGATCGCCAGGAACGAGACACGGCAGAAGCATAGCTGTCACGTCCGGGTCAGCTTGCTGCTCTGGCTGCTTGCAGAATACAGCGGCGCGATGTCGACATGGATGAGATATCGAGCGATTTTCTGGTCGTACTTCTCGAACACGTTCACGAACGGGAACGAGATCTCTGATTGAGCGCGTTCGGTATCATGGGTCGATCGGCTGATCGCTAAGCTCGAGCGCTATCACGCCGAAGCTTCGCAAGCGCGGCGCTTCAATCTCTCGCACATAACGGGCGTCGGCAATCTGCACGAGCATTCGATC
>JAHEEM010000081.1:7388-13069 GCA_024640695.1 Rhodospirillaceae bacterium
TAGAAACCAACGCCCTTGACGCGTTTCCCGGGCGCGGGCGAGCACGCTCGGGTCGCCTTTCGCGACTGTCCCTTGCTCCCACTCGAATCGAGGCGCAGGTGCAAACCTGACCCTGGCGAAGCGATAGTCGCTCTCATACTCGAGCACAAGCGACCTTTCGAAAGGCTTGAACTGTACCGGCGAGGCCATGAGGCGCTGCGGCGGATCGTCACGCGACTGCGCGCGCGCGACCCGCTCCGCGACCTGCGTGATCGCAAGATTCGTTGCGATATAGAGCACGACGAATGCAAGTGACAGAAAGGCCGGGTATCGAATCCAACGAGGTTTGCGTTGACCCAACCGGTAAGCAGCAAACAGGCCCGCGCCCAAAGCGAGCCAGATTACCGGATCGAAGATGAACAGCGCGTCACCGTAAAACCACGTGTCGACGACTGGCATCAGCCAGCGCATGCCGTAATTGTTGAGCCAGTCGAGCGCCGGGTGGGATGCGACGCCGATCATCGACAGAACCAGCAACCATCGCAGCGACGTTCGCTGGCCGGACTTTGACGCAGGGAGAAGCCGGGAGAGAAACGCCATCAACAGCGCGAGCAGGACGGACAGCAAGATGACCGCCGGAATGCCGTGCGTAACACCGCGGCGAAACGCGTAGGATCGCGCGTCGCCCCAGAAATACAGGACGGCATCGATATCCGGCAGGTTGGCCGCGACAATCAGGGTCGCAAGTCCATAGCGGGTCTTGCGCTCGAGTCCCGTCGCAGCCAGCGACGCGCCGACGAGTGTGTGACAAACCGGATCCATGGGCTATTCCGGCAACGATCCCGCCGCGCTCGATAGCGGAACGCTAGGCGCCAACGTAATCGTGTCCCATCTTGCGATCCAGTCGCCAGCGCGCCTCAGAAAATCGCCAGCGGATTGAGCGGCGACCCGCTGCCGCCTTCGACCGGCAGTGGCGCGAAAGTGATCAGAAACTCGTAACGGTCAAGCTGCCTCGCCGTCGTCACGGCCTGCTCTAGATCCAGGCACTCTACGATATTGATGCCCATCCAGTTGAGCACGGCAATATGAATCGGATTACGCATTCCCTCCCAGCCAGGTCGCGGATTCCAGTCGATATTGAAGTCGTGACCGATAAAGGCCGGCATCCGCTCGTGTATCCACGGAATGGTGTCCGCATAGTAACCTGCCACTTCACCCCGCCACGGCCCTTCGGCGGCACGTCGCTTCCAGCGGCCTATATATAACAGCACCACATCCCCTGGGCCTGCCTTAACACCCGACATCTCCTCCCACGCCTCGAGATCTGCGCGCGTGATCGGCACACTGGGATCAACCCACTCGACGCCCTTCAGCTGCGCGATGTCGTAGAGGACGGCGCGCGTGGCAACGCCGTCGCGCCAATTCATTACGCTGCCTTGCTTGCAGCCATCCTCAGGGGTCAGATTGCCCTCGACGGGGATCCCGTTGTACATCTGACCGTTTTCGAAGAAGTGACACCAGGTATCCATATGCGCGACCGTAAGGCCGTGGTAACTGACCTGGTAGTTATCCGCCGTGCCGCCGTCGGTAATGCGCAGCGTCGTCCGGCGAAATAGGCCGTCCTCGTTCACGTCTGCCGCGGCGACCTGTGG
Source organism: Rhodospirillaceae bacterium (assembly GCA_024640695.1). Classification (GTDB taxonomy): domain Bacteria; phylum Pseudomonadota; class Gammaproteobacteria; order Steroidobacterales; family Rariloculaceae; genus JAHEEM01. Next base: position 9,020 of record JAHEEM010000081.1, read on the forward strand.
CACCGGCGGCGCCAGCGACACGACAATCCCGCTCCTGACCAGGCCCGCGGCGCTCAAGACCTTCTCCTGCGTGATGAGGTTCGAGGCGCCCTTGTTATCCTCCGCACCCCATCGGCCCCAGGTCTTGAAGTCCTGCCGCCATTGCTCGTACTGCGCTCTGAGCACCGCGGCATCGGCCGGCGCGACGGGATCAGGCACCGACTGACCCGCGCGGCTCTGGCCTTGCGCCTGAAGATGGACTCCGACCGCCACTCCGGCAACAACAAACCCAATACAGGCGGCGATTCGACCACCATTAGTTTTCTTCATGCTCTCTCCCCCATCTATTCGGCAACCCGAATCTTAGGTCATTGACGGCGTCTGTCTCTGACCAGATGCCGAGCCTCGCGAACGCTTTTCGCATCAGGTCACCCTCTAAGTGCGCTGCTCAATCCTGCGATGGGAGCCGAGCTGACCATTGCGCCACCCTCACCTGGTTCTAGTTCTTTTGCGGCCTCTTGCGGCTAGCGCCAGCGGCGAGCGCTCAATACGACGGCGTGCCCGCTATCTATTTCCCACCGCCACGCCAACCACGATGAGCACCGCGTAGTCTTGTTTGTTACAGCTCTCGACCGGCGGCATCTCAGCCCCGGGACTGACTGGGAATGCATTCGATTGCGCCTTGGCCGGCGAACACGACGCATCGCCTGCTGCTGGCGTATAGCGCGCCGAGCGGCAGGCCAAGTGCGTCACATCGTAGAGCGTCGCACCGTCCTCAAGCTCCCAACGCTGCGTACCATCCTCAGCCTTCGGATGAACCGTCAGTGCGGCCCTGACCGTGCGGCTACCCGTAACCATGTACTTGCCGGCAGGAAGCGGGAACTCGGGCGGCTCCATGATCAAGCCGTGCTCCTCCAACCACCAATTTGAGCCTTCGAATTTCCACTGCGCCGGCGCGACACCGCCCACGGCCTTCAATTCCTCAAAGCGATTAAGCTTCACTCCGCGCGGACCCGGATCTTGACGCCACAGACCCCACAATTGTGCGTTGCTTCCCGAGGTTGCGTCCGGCTCTCCCAGCGCCGCGATGAACTGCGTGGGAACACGCCGAAATTTCGTCTGGCTTTCGCCCGCGCCGCGAACCGCCTGAGCGAGCGCAGTCGGGGACAACACAATCGTGGCGGCCGCTGCCGTGCTGGCCAGGAGAAAACAACGGCGACTGAGATCTGTGCTGCGAGCGACGCGTAATGTTGTCTGCCCGCCGACACCAGATTCGGGCTTTCCGTGCATCTTTGCGCTCCTCTTCCCTCGTTTGACGAGGTCCTAATCAAACGGAACGGCGAATCTCAGCGATCGGCCGTACGCCGGCATCGCGTTCGATGCCGAGACTATATCACCTGGGGGTATGGCTAAGGTCGCAAGGCGGTTCTTCTGGATCTGCCGAGCACGCTCTCGCGAGTGCCGACAAACGGCCATGTGCTGGAGACTGCGTTCGCTTCCGAGCGGAGCGGGCTGGCAGCTTGACTCCGTGGCCATGCGGTCGCAGTCTCTAATCCACCCAGCAGCGAGTCGCTAAGAATGTCCGAAGAAGACCCAATGGTGGATTCGACCAGACGCGCTCTACTGTCAACGGGCGCTGCCGCCGCAGCTATGGCCGCCGCGCCGCGCGGGTTCGCACAGCAAGGTCTTGGGCAAGGAGAAACTGCCATGTCGTTCTATGAGAGAGGCGACGTTCGCATCCACTACGAGGAGACCGGCTCCGGCTTTCCTTTGCTGCTGATCCCGGGCGGCGGTTTGAACTCGATAATCTCCAGCCTCAGCGATAGATCCCCGTTCAATGCCATAGAGGAGTTCAAGGGCGAGTATCGCTGCATTGCGATGGACCTACGCAACGCCAACGGCGGCCAGTCATCGGGGCCGCTCGAGGTCGACCGACCCTGGGACGCGTACACCGACGACCAGCTCGGCTTGATGGATCATCTGGGCATCGAGCAATTCATGGTGATGGGATTTTGCATCGGCGGGCCTTTCATCTGGAACCTCTTAGAGCGAGCGCCTGAGCGTATTGTCGCTGCGGTGCTTGCGCAGCCGAGCGGTTTCCGTCCGGAAATGCCCGACCTCTTCTACCGAAATAATATGACTGGCTGGGGCCCAGACCTGAGCGCCCGCCGAGCCGATATTACGATGGAGATGGTCGAGGCCTTTCTCAGCAACATGTACCGTTCCAACGCCGATTTTGTATTTACAGTGACACGCGATTTCGTACGCAACTGCCAAACGCCGGTGCTGATTCTACCCGACGACATCCCAGCACACCCTTATGCTGTCGCGATGGAGTCGGCGATGATCGCGCCGAACGCCGAAGTGAGCTTGTTCCCATGGAAAGAGCCCGCGGAGCGAATCCCGCTAGCGGTGCGCCAGATACGCTCTTTTCTGCGGGCGCACAGACCTTTGCCACCAGCTTAGGACACGACCTTATCGTCTGCTAACGGCGCGCGATCCCAGCCCAGAAAATAGCGCGAACCAAGAACATCGCATTCCCGCTGGCGAGATCACTACGTTCAGGGACTCTTACTCCCGTTTCTTCACTGGGCCCAAGCAACGGATCTAGAGCCTGAACCACCATGATGGCTTGACTTGCTGCTCGCGCGAGAAATACCGGCCGACTTGATCTTGTCGGGATCAAAAGTCAGCCTCGGTATTTCACGAAGCGCGGACAACACTGCCGCGGCAGACACAGTCGTAACTGCTATATGAACATGATCAGCAGCAGCGACTGGAGCAATGGCTACCCCGGCCGGTCTTCCATAACTGTCCCCCGAGCAACTATTCCCAAGCGGAATACGTAGGCGCTCCTAAAAGAAGTTCGGGATTTGCACCTGCCTTCGGAGTGAATTTCTGTGCGCCTCCATTTCCAACTTCAGCGACATAGAGGCTGCCCTCTTGATCCACCGCAATTCCATGAACACCAAAGAATCCGCCAGGTGTTACACCAAATGATCCAAATGAATACAAGAAGTGGCCTTCTCGGTCGTACTTCAACATCTTTTGTGTGCCCTGATCAAATGCCCAAAGCATACGATCCTGGCCCATATAGAATAGATGGATGTTTGAAGGTCTGCCTCCAAAACCCCAGTCACGAAGGAACTCACCGTCCTCAGTGAATACCTGGACTCGGTTGTTGTCTCTATCATTGATGTAGACATCGTTGGTTTGATGGTCGATCGCCAAACCATGAACATTGTTCATATAACCTGGGCGAGTCTCATCATATTCACCCGTGCCTGGCTCTCCCCATTGCATCATGTAATTGCCGTCAGCATCGAACCTTATCACTCGTGTATTTCGGTATCCGTCGGTAACATAAAAACCACCGTCCGATCGGAATGCCAAAAACGTAGGCCGGTTAAAGCGAGCTGGATCATTGTTATCGCCGTACTCATTAGGAATACCGATTGTTTGAACCAGTTCTGATCCATCATTCGTAAACTTAAATATCGCATGTCGATAGTCGTCAACCAGCCACACGTGCTTCTCTGGATCAAATGGGCTTATGGTGATGAAGTGCGGACGTCTCAATAAGTAATCCCATTGAGTCCAGTCTTCAATAAGCTCACCCTCGCGGTTAAATACTAGAATCGTATGTTCCCATCTTACGTCGACTCCGCATACTCCTCTTTCGCTTACCGGAGGACAGTTATCTGTCGTGTCGTCGACACCAACCGGTAGCGAAGTATTGGTAGCATTACGCCAAGGCACGCTGTTGCTAATTGGAAAGAATGCGGGGATACCAATCTCTTTCAAATCGACATTGCGGGGCCGTTCAACGTTAGGTATTTCACCACGCACTAAAACAAATACGCGGTCAGGACTTTCAGGAAAAACTGACTGTCCAGCGCCCCAAGTCCAATCCTCGTGACCTTCTATCTGATCAGCAATATTAATAGGCCATCCAGGAACCACATCGTAAGCACCAAAAAAATCTTGGCCGCCAACTTGTCCAGGTACAGCGGCAAAGGTTGTTGCAGATACTACATCTGATGATGTTGTCTCGATCCGTACAACTTCTTC
>JAHEEM010000082.1 GCA_024640695.1 Rhodospirillaceae bacterium
TCGGCCACCAGTGTTCATTCGCGGTGGATCCAACTGCCGTATGAGACCTGGCCATCACCGGGCACTTGCTTGCTTTAGCTGCGTCGTTGTCAGTCACGATCTGTTCCTTAGGGTGCCGGGCACCGACTATTTTGACTATCTGCGCGAAGGGGCTCGTCTCTAGCAGTACCTCTTGATTCCACGGGAGATAACGTCCGATGACCGACGGAAGTAACTGGCCAGTTCACCCATCGTTGCATGTCCATGTTTCAACGCGTCGTTGGAAATGATAGCGCGCAAACGGGCAGTGGCCCGTTGCCGGCCTGGGGCGATCAAGGCGGCTGGCTCGATTGGGGTATCCACACAGTATTTTTCTACCAGTCTGCTGATACGCTGCCCGTAGTTAGCGCCTTTTCGATCGACCGATAGTTCACCCACGTCCAGCCGCTCGTTGTGAGCACCGTCATCCGCATCTGGTGTCCAATCAGCATTGTACGACATGAATGCACGGTATTGTCGCCGGGCTTTGCTCGAGGATTCACCGAAGCAGCTCAGAACGGCGCGTGTCGTCAGCCAGTCGAGATTACTGACCCCCAGATAGGCGCGATGACTGCTCCAGATGTAGTCGCCAGGATCATCAACCATTCCGGCATTCACCGGATTAAGGTGGATGTAGCGGACCAGATTCAACAGGTACTCGTCATCGGCGACCAGCTCGGCCCGGTGTCGCCGCTCGAACAGATGGCCGGTGCGATTTAGACTGCGATTGATGTGCCGAGCATAGCGCGCTGCAAGCCAGCACATCAGATCGGAAAGTGGCCGGTCTGCAACCTGGATGGCGGCGTGCAAGTGATTCGTCATCCAGCAGAAAGCATGCAAGCGGCATTCGTAGCGCCGCAAGCCATCGGCGACTATTTCGTTCAGGTAGTCGCAATCTTGCTCACAAAAGAAGATCGGACTACGAGCGTTACCCCGCAGAATAACGTGGTAGATACCACCAACGACATGGATACGCGCTTTCCGGGGCATCCTTTCCCACCGAGAAACTCCAGCTCGCCGATTTGCAGGATAGGCTCAATCCAGCCGTTAACGCGACGACAGTAACTCTGCGGTTAGCCAAATAAGTCGGTGCCCGGCACCTTGAGCCTGTTCTATACTGACTGGCTTAGGGCCAGGAGTAATTAATATGAGTGACCAAAAATACTTGCGCCTACCGGTCGTCATCGCGATAGCGGTCGTCATCGCGACGGGGCTGACACTCAACGGCACTGTACAGGCCCAATCCGCCCCGCGCTACAAGTTCGATCCCGACTGGCCCAAGCCGCTGCCGAACAAGTGGAAGCTAGGCGGGGTCATCGGGCTGGGTGTCGACCAGGACGACAACATCTGGGTCTATCACCGACCGACGGATCTGACGAGCGTGGAGCTCGAGGCCGAGCTCGGCGTATCGGACTGCTGCGTGCGCCCGCCCTCGATGATTCATATCAGCAAGGACGGCAGCTACCTCGGCTCGTTCGACGCGCCGCAGGGGCACGGTATGGACGTCGACGATAAGGGCTTCGCCTATCTCGGCCAGGACACGGTCCGTAAATACGACACGCGCACCGGTGCGTTGGTCGGCGAGATCGCACGCACGCCGGAGCGCCCGGGCGGCATACCGAACCGGCCAAACCGCATCCCGGAGCGCATCCCAGGGCAAGGCGGACCGGCGCCGACCACTCGGTTCCTTAAACCCCCGCACGGGCCGACCCCCGCGCCGCAGACAGCCGAGCAGGCGAGCGCGATGGCCGCGTTCTATGCGAAGTACCCGCCGTCTACGCCGATGATCGTCGGCACCCTCGAAGAGATCCGCGTCGACGAGGCGCACAACGAGCTCTACGTGGCCGACAACTATCTCGACGGCCGCGTGCTCGTCTTCGATCTCGACACGCTAGCGTTCAAACGCGGCTGGGGCGCGTACGGCAAACCGCTCGCCGAGATTTCGCTCGATCGGGAAGACCACGAGTGGGTCGGCAGCACGCCACCGAAGGAATTCCAGGGGCATTTAACTGTGAACTACTCGCGCGACGGCTACGTGTATGCCGCCGACCGCGCAGCGGACCGGGTCCAGGTGTTTACGCGGGAAGGTGAGTTCGTGCGTGAGTTCGTGTTCTCACCGCCCGGGACCGAGCGCGGCGAAACCGGTAGCCGTGGCGTGGCTGGCGGCGTGACCCTCTCGGCTGACCCGGAGCAACGCTATCTCTATGTCGCCGACATGAAGAACAACACGATCTGGTTCGTCAATCGTTCTAACGGCGCAGTGCTCGATCGCTACGGAAGCATGGGCGAGAACGGTGGCCAGTTCTTCGGGCTGGAGTTGGCCGTTACCGACTCGCGCAACAACATCTACACCGGTGAGGTGTTCGCGGGCGAGCGCGTGCAGCGGCTTGTGCCGGCCGACAGCCCACGCGGCAGGCTCCTTGAGCAGCTAGCGACACTGCAGCCGTAGTCCTAGATATAGGGGCCGAACCGCAGTAATCCAACGGCCAACCCGGAGAGAAATAGCGGTTCGACCCCTGCGAATACGCGAACGGCTCTCAGACGAGCCATGGCTTGAGGGCGGCGTGCACCGCCTTCGCGATCTCGACTGCGCCGGGCGTATCGGAGTGCACGCAGATTGTGTCGGCCTTGGTCGGCACGTCCTTGCCGTTGATCGAGCGGATGCAGCTTTCCTGCACCACCCGCATAACCTGGGCTACCGCCTGTTCCGGCGCTACCGGGGTGTGCTCGCGCGTGATGATGCAGCGGCCCTCGTCGTCGTGATCGAGGTCGGCGAAGATCTCCCACAGCACCGGCGTGTAACGCGGCCAGATTGTCTCGTGCAGCGTGCCGGCGGTACCGTACATCGGCACACTGAAGGCTGCCGCCGCCTCCGCGCAGGCGATCGCGGCGTCCTCTTCGGTAAAGGCCGCGGCGTAAAGCGCTCCGTGCGGCTTGACGTGATTGAGCGGCATGCCCTCGATGTCGAGGAAGGCCTTCAAGGCTCCAATCTGATAGATGACCGCGTCACGCAACTCGTCCTGGCCCATCTTCATGTAACGGCGGCCGAAGCCGTCGCGGTCTGGAAAGGAGGGATGGGCGCCGACTTTGACACCGTGCTGCTTGGCGAGGCGCACCGTATCGTGCATGACCTTCGGGTCGGACGCATGAAAGCCGCAGGCGACATTGGCCGAGGTGATGAAAGGCAGAATTGCGGCGTCGTCCCCGCAGCGGTAGATACTATAGGCCTCGCCCATGTCGCAGTTGATGTCGAGCTTGCGCATGGACTCTCTCTGTTTAGTCAAATAAGTCGGTGCCCGGCACCTTACCCGCTAACGCCGCTCGTAACGCACAACCTGGCGCGGACCAACCTCGGCACCGAAGATGACGCCGTCGTCGGTCGCCGCAACCCCTTCCGCCGCGCTGCTTCCACCTCGGGGATCGGGGTCGGGTATGAAAAACTGCACGGATCCGTCCTTCGCACTGCCGACACGAATTCCGCGCGCGAACGGGCTCGGCGGACCGCCGTACTCGGGAAGCTCTGTGCTCGATTCGGAATCGGCCACGTACATGATGTCGTTCGAGTCGATGTGGATCCCGCTCGGGCGGCCGAATTGGTGCCAGCACTCGAGGTAGCGACCGTCCTGATCGAAGATCTGAATACGGTTGTTGTCGCGATCGGCGACGAACAACCGGCCCTGCGAATCGAGCTCCAGAGCATGCAAGCTCGAGAACTGGTTGCTGCCACAGGGCCCGAAGCCGGGCACGCCCCACTCCATGAGGTATCTACCGCTGCGGTCGAACTTGACGATGCGCTCGTTCGTGCCCTCGGCGTGCCCATCCGCGACGAAAATGTCACCGTTTCTGCCGACGACGACATCCGAAGGCGAGCTGAACGTGTTTGTGCCCCGCCCGGTCACGGTCTTCGTGCCCAGCTCCATGAGCACGTCACCGTAGGCGCTGAACTTCGTGACTTGCTGACCAACGTTGCCGCCGGCACCCCGGCCATCGGCGGGCAATGGGTCGGTCACCCAGACGTTGCCCTCGAGGTCGATGTGTATGCCATGAGGAAAAGCGAACATCCCGCTGCCGAAACTCTTTAGGAAATTACCCTCGGCGTCGTATTGCAGAATCGGATCGAGATCCGATCCCACGCACGTGTTGGAGCCGCAGCGGTCGATGATCCAGACCGTGCCGTTCGTCGGATCGACGTCAACTCCGGCGGTCGAGCCCCACTGCCGTCCGTCGGGCAACGGAAGCCTCCGCCCTCGCCACGGATTCGGGAGCTCATTGACCGGTTCCCACCACCGCGCCTTGGGCGCGTTTCTATTCTGCGCGGACAACGCCAACGGCCAAGCGAGCACTGCAGCAACGACGACAAGCGCCCAGCGTAATCGACACGGTGCCATGACACGGCGCCGGGCACCGACCATTAAGACCAAAAACAGGGTCGAACCGCTCACAGCTTCTCAACGATCACCCGTCCCTGGGCATTCACAAAGATGTGATAGCGATTGCCATCTCTGCAGCTAGTCGTGTAGTCACTGTCGGCGTTGCGTTCTGCGCTGACAATCTCATCGCAGGGATATCCCTGCAGGGCGATAGTCACCTTTAGATCTTGAAGGACGGGATCGTCAGCAGCATGCAGAGGCACGCTGCCGACGAAGGCGAGCATCATCGACGCCAGAACAGATAGCAGCTGCTTCATGATTGATTCTCCATCACGGCAAGTCAGATTGTCGCGAGCTTTTGCGGGTCGGTGAGCATGCCCCAGATCGCTTCGCGCGAGGCGGTAATGGCCTGCGCCAGCTCTTGGTCTGCATCCTGCAATAACGTGAGCACCTTGAGCAACAAGAGCTCATACCGCTCCCGAAGCTCCGCTAATTGGATTTTAATCTGTCCCTGGTAGAAGCCCCGAAACTGATTGAGCAGGTCATCAACCTGATTCTTTAGAGAGAGCTTCGTGAATACGCCGATGGCACGCGTTTCTCGCAGGCGCTGCTCGAGCCCGGCCAGATCCAGCTCCGGCGACGTCGGCGGTTCCAATGGCATCGACACGGCGACTGGCGGCGTTGCCGGTATTATCGATTCTTCTGGCGATGACGCAGTCGCATTCACGGGACTGAGGGTCGCGGGTGGTTCGCTGGGTTGTACAGCTGACGCATTCTCTTGGGGCAGCGCTGGCGGTGCGGCCGTCGGGTGGTTGCTTGTGTCCGCCGCGACAGAACTCGCTGGCGCCGCCGCAGGTGTCGGGGGCACGCCAGCAGCCGGCGGTACCTCGCTCGTTTGCACCACGACAGGACTTGCCGTCGTCGCTGATGGCGTCGGCTGCACTTCATCAGCTGGCTGTGCCTCGCTGGTTGGCGCTGCGGCGGGAGTCGCCGCCGTTGCTGAAGGTGTCGCGCCCACCACAGCAGCCGGCGGCGCGTCGCTAGCTGGCTCTGCAACAGACGATTGTGGCGGTGGCTGAACGCAGCCGCTTAGGGTGACGATCGCCGCGAGAGCGGCAGTCACTAGTCCGCGCATCAACGGCTCCCGGCGGTTAATAACCAAAGGCCAGTATAGCTTAGTGATGCGGTGCCGGGCACCGACTATTCCGACTATTGGGCGCTGAATATTCAATGCATAATCCAGAGCGGCGGCGAGCCGGTTAGCAAACCACTGTCCGTAGGACCACGCGTCAGCGACCGGCGCGAATATTGTTTCTGTAGGATCGACGAGACTCTTCAGAAAGTTTATTGCCTTTTACAAATTCACCTTACTTTACAGGGTGTGACGTTGGGGCACCCGGAGCAATCTTGCGTGAGCGATGGACCACGCCACCTCTCGAATTAAATCGCAGCCCGGCTCCTTGGCTGCAGCGGAATCTCGTGCGGTCTCCGCGCACCGCTTGCATCCTCACAAGCCCGCTGATGTCATAGGCACCCGGAGCTACGATGACAACCATGCCGAGAGTTAACAAGGCTATCAAGCTCGCTGCGTGGTCCAGCCTCGCTGCACTGATCGTTGCCTGCGTGCCCCAAGAGCCGGCCGACCTGATTGTGGCGAACGCCGCGATCTATACGCTGAACCCCGATCGGCCATGGGCCGAAGCGATCGCCATTCGCGACGGCCGCATCGTCGCACTCGGCAGCACAATGGAGATCCGCGCGCGCTTTACGGGTACCGAGCGCGACGCGCTGGGCGCGATGGTGCTACCGGGTTTCCACGATGCGCATGCGCATCCGATCGATGCCGGCGTCGATCTGTCCCGTTGCGATCTGAGCGCAGCTGAAGCTGTCGAGCAGATCCTAGCGACTGTGGCCGACTGCGATGCGCGCGATCCCGGCGACGGATGGCTCCTGGGCCACGGCTGGAGCCTTGGTCTCTTTGCCGAGGGCAATCCGCACAAGTCGCTGCTCGACGGCATCGCTGCGAACCGGCCGATCCTGCTTGCGGGCGCTGACGGTCATTCGTCCTGGGCGAATAGTTTTGCGATCGCATTGGCGGGAATCGATGCCGACACGCAAGACCCGCCGCTCGGCGTCATCGAACGCGACGCGGACGGTTCGCCGAGCGGCACGCTGCGCGAGACGGCCCAAGGCTTGCTATGGTCGCTGGTCCCCGAGCCCGGCACGCCTGAGCTCGAAGCCGCCTTGCGGCGCGCCGTTGGCATCCTCAACAGCGTCGGCGTCACCTCGCTGATCGAAGCGAATGCCGACACTCGAGATCTAGACGCCTACACCAACCTGGCGGCGGCCAGTGATCTGAACGTGCGCGTCGTCGCATCCATCGGCAATGCAGTCTTTGACGAACTGCCCGCGCAAGCGCTCGAGCGGCTGGCGTCCATCAACCCGTCCTACTTACGCGCAGGCTCTGTCAAAATTTTCCTCGATGGGGTTCTCGAAGGTGAAACGGCCGCATTGCTCGAGCCTTACTCAGGTGCACGCGGTGGGGGTCGCGGTCGGCTCTCACTGTCTGCCGAGGCACTCGCCCGCAGGGTGACGGAGCTCGATGCAGCCGGCATTCAGGTGCATGTGCATGCGATCGGTGACTGGGCCGTGCAGGCGGCACTCGATGCGTTTGCCGCAGCGCGCCGCGTTAACGGCGCGCGCGACAATCGCCATCACATCGCTCACCTGCAACTCGTCGATCCGGGGGATTACGCGCGTTTCACGGCGCTCGACGTGACCGCCAACTTCCAGCCTGTCTGGGCATTCCCCGACGATTACATCGTCAACATCAACTTGCCGCAGGTCGGACCCGCCCGTGTCGAGCGCATGTATCCGATCGGATCGCTCGCGCGCGCGGGCGCGCGAATCGTTGCCGGCAGCGACTGGAACGTGACCACACCGAATCCGCTCGTCGCGATCGAAACGGCACTGACGCGGCAGGATCCGAGCGGCCGCCGAACAGCAGTGCTCAATGCCGAGGAAGCCGTCGATCTCGACACGATGCTGCGCGCCTACACGGTCAACGGCGCCTGGCTGATGCGACAGGAGCAGGCCACCGGCATGCTTGCGCCCGGGATGCGTGCGGACTTCGTCATACTCGATAAAAACCTGTTCGAGATTCCGGCCTCCGAGATCGGTGAGGCCCGCGTGCTCGCGACTTTCTTGGACGGCGTTGCCGTGTTCGAGGCTGAGGCCGGCGGTTGACAGCCGATACGGTGCCGGGCACCGACTTCTTTCCAACGAGTTGTCGCGCGGCAAACACAAACGCACGTTGGATGCGGACGGCGTTATCCGCAGCGATGCAGCGGCTTACTGACGCAGTTCAGCCGCCTGCCGCGTGCGCGCTCGCTTTGTCGGCGACAGCGATCGGCTTGGGTGAGGGGCACGCGGACAACCTGAGCTCGGGCGGTTCGAATTGCAGGGCGAACGGCTGTAGGCGACGAAGGGCGCTCAGGCCCAATATGTCGCGGTCGGCACCCGGCAGCACGACGGCTTCGACGCCGCGCAAAACACAGCCGTCACCAAGGGCGAGTTCGGAGATTGAATACACCTTCACCACCATGACGCGCCCGGCAGCGGTTGCACCGCTAATCGTCCGCTGAAACACGGCGGCTCGGTCTCGTTTCAGTCTCGCGAAGGTCGGCTGCGACAGAACGACGTAGCTGGAGCCGGTATCCACTAGCAGGTCCGACGCAACCCCACTGCCAAACACGCCTTGTACGTAATACCCGCCGGAAACCTGCTGGTGCATCGGCAGCGTGTGGTCTAACGCGGCGTCTGCCACCGCGTGCTGGGACAGCAATGGGAGAACTAGAAGAAACGTATAGATTGGCCGGAACATTTGCTTTCCTCAAACGTAGGGCCGGATTGATGCAAATTTCCTGCCATGTCTTGTAGGTTGATCTTTTCATGAAGTTACGGCGGGTTCGCCTTGCCGTGCTCAGTCAGGGAGCACCATATTGGGGCGGCCCGCCCAGATCATTGCGCCAACCCGGTGCGCCCTCCCCCGGCACAAGTGCGGTAAATCGGATGACTGGGTATTGGCGAGCTCGTTTGGGCCGAGCAACCGGCCGACGACGTCGCCGTGACCCACGGTGGCGAGGAGCGTCGCACAGATGCAAGGGCAGCGAACGGCTCCCTGAACCTAAAAAGATGTCGCTGATCGTTGATTGGTCGCTGCTATGCAGTTGACCGACACAGCGACCTGATGTAATATTAATAACTTCATACTTATGCAGATATGGAGATCTGAAGATAGAAAGGGCGCACCCAACTATCTAGTAAGGCGCCCTACGCTGGAGCTTGACAACAATGAGACCAATTTCGAAACAATTTTTACCCGCCACGATGCTTACGGTCATCCTTTGTTCGGCTCCAGCCCTGTGGGCCGATGAAAAGGCAGCCTCGGCTGCGAACGCGCGTGACGCCTCCGTCACCGAATTTCGTGGCCGGCCACCGTTCAAGCGCCAGCGCGTTTCCGCCGACGAGTTTGCCGACTTGGCGCGCTTCGAAGAGCTCCCAGCCACTCGGCAGGCCGGCGCCCGACTTCGGCTCGTAGACTTTCGCAGTCGTCCGCCCTACAAACGCCAGCGCATATCTGCCGACGAGGTTGCCGAATTGGCACGCTTCGAGGAAACAACCGCCGCAGCGCAGGTGCAACAGACTCGCCGCGGCCCGCCCGGAAAGCCTACTGCGCGACGGTAGTCGAGAGGTCGCAATTCGTGCACGGTACCCATCGCCCACTCGGTAGCCGCAACTCAAGGTATTCGTTGCGCCTTGTAATGCAGCAATTGTCTCTTGGCACACGCTCGATACGCGCCTCCCAAGACACGTCACCGTCGACCCTAGGCCTTCCTAAGGCGGTAACCGCTCGCGGGACACGAACTCTGGCTAACGAAATTAGTAGCTTCGCGTCCCCCAGCAGAACTCAATGCGGGCGCCGACACCAAGATTACGGGCACCACATCACTACTCGGAGCGAGCACGAAGGAGAACTCAATGAATGGAATTGCTCATATACTCGTCGCAACCGACGGATCTGAATATGCTCTTAAAGCGGCAAAAATGGCGGGTGATTTATCGCGCGCGCTCAATGCGAAAGTCACTCTGCTCCTGGTAGATAGCGAAGATATTGTCGTTCCTAATACTTGGGGTCCGGGCGAGTTTCCGATGAAGAAAGCGTATGCCTCGATGTCCGTGGAGGAAGTTCGTGCCATGTTTGAAAAACACGCTCATGAGCACGAACTGCCCAGTACTGCGGCGTCGCTCGGCGAGTTGTCGACGACACCAAAGCTCGTGCATCGATGGGGCCACGCTGCGACCGAGATCTGTGAGTATGCTGCTAACCACGATGTTGATCTAATCGTCATAGGCTCTCATGGCCGCACTGGATTAAAGAGCGTTTTGCTCGGGAGTGTCAGCCATGCAGTCGCCAACAATGCTCCATGTCCGGTTACGATCGTGCGATAAAAAAGGCGTGACCCACGAGATGATACGGTGCCGGGCACCGACTTATTTGACTAATCGCAGCGCCCGACTCGGGCGCCGGTCAACCGCCGGCCTCAGCCTCGAACACAACAAGGCCGTCCAAGAAAATCGCGAGTGAATAGTCGGTGCCCGGCACCTTGTGGGCGCCGTCAATGCATATGCCCCGGACCTTGGACCAGTGGCAGCACCGTCCACAATGCAAACAGAATCAACAGCAGGCCGCCGGCCTGGCGCGGCACTCGTCCGATGCCGAGCGAATGCAGCAGGACATTGACGGCGCTCAGGCTGACGATCGTGCCGAAACCGAAACTGCTCATCACGAGGGCGCCGGCAACTGGCCCACCCGACGCGGCGGCGACAGCCAGCTGCGAATAGACGAGGCCGCAGGGCAGCCAGCCCCACAACGCACCGACACCGAAAGCGCGCATCGGATCGCGCGGCGGCAGCAGACGGCGCATCTGCGGTGCCAACAATCGCCAAAAACTTGAGCCGGCTTGCTCGAGCCGGGTCAACAGCGGCCGACCCAGCAAAAGCTGCAGCCCGATCGCGAAGATCAGCCCGGCAGCCAGGAGTCGCAGCGCCGAGAGTCCGCGTGGGCCCAGGAAGCCGACCGCGAACGATGCGCCGGCGAAGCCGACGAGCATCCCAGCCAACGCGTAGCTCGTCACACGACCGATATGCGCGGCCGCAAGCCGGAGGAGTCCGTGCCAGCCGCCACCCTGGCCGACGCCGAGTGCGCCGACGATACCGCCGCACATGCCGATGCAGTGTCCGCTGCCCCCCGCAAGTCCGGTCAACCATGCTGCGAACAGCAGCCCCAGGTCGAATTCAGTCATCGTGGGAGTCATCGTCGAGCAGTATGCTGACGGCGGGCGTATCGAGGTCATCGAACTGTCCGGAACGCACGGCCCAGAAAAATGCCCAGACCGCAAAGGCCAGCAGCAACATCGCCAGCGGGATCAGCGCGAATAGAATGCTCACCGGCCGACCTGACCTTCAAGCGGCAGCGCGGCGAAACCAGGCTCGCGTGCCGGCTCTGCGGCGGCGAGCAAGCGATTGAGCCGCAATGCGTTGCCGACAACGACGACCGAGCTCACCGACATCCCGAGCGCGGCCATCCAGGGCGCCAGAACGCCGCCCGCCGCAAGCGGCAGCGCAGCGAGATTGTAAAAGACCGCCCACAGCAGATTCTGGCGCACGATCGCCCGGGTAGCCCGCGCCAGCGCCGGAAGCCGCGCCAGAACCCGCAGATCGTCGCCCGTAAACACAACATCGGCACTCGCCTGCGCGAGCTGACTGCCCGCAACCATCGCAATCGATACGTCGGCCTGCGCCAATAACGGCGCATCGTTGATACCGTCGCCAACCGCTGCGACGATGTCCCCATTCGCCTGGCGCGCGCGCAGGCCATCGAGCTTGTCGCCCGGTGTCTGTAGCGCGGCGTAGCGCTGGAAACCGAGCTCTCGCGCAGCGGCATCGACGGCAGCGGACGAATCCCCGCTGACGAGTGCGATCTCGGCATCGCCGGCAAGAGTCGCGACCGCTTCGCGTGCATGCGGTCGCGTGCGATCGGCGAGCACGAAGCGCGCGACCGCCCCCCCACCGTCGGCCAGATAGATGCACGGCACATCGTCGCGTCCCGGTTCGCGGCCGACGTGGCGCGCCGATCCGAGCCGATAGCACCGACCGCCGACCCAGCCCGTGACACCGAAGCCGACCGTGTACTCCACGTCCCGTCCTCGCAGCGTATCGCCCACACGACGGAACGCGCGCGCTATCGGATGCTCGATGTCGGCTTCCAACGCGGCGGCAACGCGCAGGCTGTCGGATTCCGATTGATCGCCGAGCGTCTCGACACGCACGATGCCGATGCGGCCTTCGGTCAGCGTTCCAGTCTTGTCGAACAGCCACACAGTGACCTGGCCGAGGCGCTCGAGCACGCGAGCCGATCGGCACAACAGGCCGATGCGCGCCAATTGGCCGAGCGCAACAGCGAACGCCGTCGGCGCCGCCAGCGACAACGCGCACGGACAGGTCACGACGAGCATTGCGAGCACAACCTCGAGCGCGCGCGTCGAATCGATCGCCAGCCACACACCGGCTGTCACCGCCGTGCTCAGCAGCACGAGCACCACAAACGCGGATGCCCAGCGATCGGCGAGGCGCAGAAACTCGGGCCGGTCAGCCATCGCCCGGTGCAGCAGACTGCCAACCCGGTCGATGTAGCCGTCGTTGCTCGGCCGCGTGATGCGAATCTCCGCGGGCGTCCGGCCAAGGCTCAGGCTACCGCCGAGCACGGCGTCACCGCATTCGCGGCGGCGGCCTTGCGACTCACCCGACAGCAGCGCCTCGTCGAACGTCGCTGCAGCCGAAAGCAGCTCGCCGTCTGCCGGCACGGCCTCACCTGGCTCGACGATGACGATATCACCGGCCTCGAGCTCGACCGTGCCAATGCGCTCAACCGTGTCGCCCTTAAGCCTGCGTGCGCTCAACGGCTTCAGGTCCGCCAACGCAGTGACAACTTCGGTAGCTCTATATCTCGCGCGTGCCTCCAGAAACCTTCCAAGGGTCAGAAAAAACACGAACATCGTCGCCGAATCGAAATAGACGTGCCCAACTCCCCGAAACGCATTGACCAGGCTCGCGCCGAGTGCGATGGCGATAGCCAATGCCACCGGCACATCCATGCCGGCGCGCCCACGCACCAGATCGGCGAGCGCACCGCGAAAAATCGGCGCGCCGGCGTAAAGCACGACGGGCGTTGCAACGAGCATGCTCGCCAGCACGAAGAAGTTCGTGAAGCTTGGCTCCATGGCCTTGAAGGCCCCGAGGTACAGGGCCGCGCTCAGCATCATGACTTGCGCGAAACCCAGGCCGGCCACAGCGAGCCGTTTGAGCTCTGCGCGCGCAGCGTCCGTGCCCCCGCCGACCGCCATGCCAGCCCCAACGCGCGGGGCAAACCCAAAGCGTTCCGTCGCTTCGAGGATCTCGCTGACTCGCACGCGCGTCGGATCGAAGCGCACCAAGGCTTCGTGGGACACCGGGTTGACGCTGACCTCGTCGATACCATCCCGGGCTTTAAGCCCCCGGTCAATTAGCCACGCGCAGGCCGCGCAATTGACACCATCGACGCGAAACCGCAATTCG
>JAHEEM010000287.1 GCA_024640695.1 Rhodospirillaceae bacterium
TATCGCGCGCTATGCGCGCACGCTGGCCACGACCTTCGCCGCGGGCGTTCCGCTCGTCGAGGCGCTAGAGTCCGTTGCCGGCGCTTGCGGCAACATCGTCTACGAGGGCGCAGTATTGAAAATGCGTGATGAGGTCGCCACCGGGCAGCGGCTGCAGCGCGCAATGGAGAATACGGCGCTGTTCCCTAACATGGTCGTGCAAATGATTGCGGTCGGTGAGGAATCAGGCTCGCTCGACGAGATGTCGAGCAAAGTGGCCGACTTCTACGAGGAAGAGGTCGACAACGCTGTCGACAGCATGTCGAGCCTGCTCGAGCCGTTGATCATGTCGATACTCGGCGTCCTCGTCGGCGGCCTGGTCATCGCGATGTACCTGCCAATCTTCAAGATGGGTCAGGTCGTTTAGAGCCCGGCCAAAAGACTGGCATACTCACTTCACGCGAGCCAGAATTGGCCGCGTGATTTGTAGCCCCATCAAGCTCGCGGCTTCCTGAAAGCGCGATGTACGCCGAGTTTTTCGAGCTAATCCCCGCCGCCCTGTTCGTCGTCGTCGGCCTGCTCGGCCTGCTCGTCGGCAGCTTTCTCAACGTCATCGCCTATCGACTGCCGCTCATGATGGAGCGCGACTGGCAACGACAATGCGAAGAGCTCCAGGCAGAGGCGATCACGGTACCCGCACACGCGCACGATGAAGACTTCAACCTCTGGCGGCCGCGCTCCGCATGCCCTAGCTGTGGCACTCAGGTCGCAGCCTACGACAACATACCCGTTCTGAGCTACCTGCTTCTGCGCGGCAACTGCCGCCACTGTGGAACCAAGATCTCGGCGCGCTATCCACTCATCGAAGCCGGCGCAGCGGGCATAGCGCTCGTCGTTGCCTGGGTATTCGGGCCGACCTGGCAGATGCTTGCGGCGCTTGCCGTGAGCTGGGTGCTGCTCGCGCTCGCCGTCATCGACATCGATCGGTACCTGCTACCCGACTCGATGACCCTGCCCCTGATGTGGGGCGGCCTACTCGCGAGTCTGATCGCCATCGACGGAGCGCCGCTGTTCGTAGACGTCCGCTCGAGCGTGATTGGCGCCGCAGCTGGCTACTTGAGCCTCTGGAGCGTCTATCAGCTTTTCAAGCTTGCAACGGGCAAGGAGGGCATGGGCTTTGGAGACTTCAAGCTGCTCGCCGCGCTAGGCGCCTGGCTCGGGTGGCAGCAGCTCCCGCTCGTGATCCTGCTTTCCGCCGCTGTCGGCGCAGTACTCGGCAGCGTGCTGCTCGTCGCCGGCGGCAAGTCGCGTCAGACCCCGATTCCTTTCGGGCCTTATCTTGCAGCCGCCGGCTGGATCGCCCTGCTGTGGGGTGAGCCACTGACCGAGCTTTACCTCAGGTCGTTCTTCTGAGGCATGCTGAAAATTGGCCTCACTGGTGGTATCGCAAGCGGCAAGACGACCGTCGCCAACATGTTCGCGGCTCTCGGCGCCGGCATCGTCGATACCGACCTCATCGCGCGAGAGCTTGTCGAACTCTCCGAGCCGGGCCTGGCTGCAATCATCGCCGAATTCGGGCCTTCGATAGCGCTCGAGAGCGGTGCGCTCGATCGAGCCGCGCTGCGACGCATCGTGTTTCGAGACGCAGAGCGGCGCAGCGCACTGGAGGCTATCCTGCATCCGCTGATCCGCGCCCGCACACTGCAACGATTGGAGCTGATCGACGCGCCCTACGCTATCGTCGTCGTTCCGCTGCTGCTGGAAACCGGCTTCGACGAGCTTGTCGAGCGTATTCTAGTCGTCGACTGCCCCGAGCAGCTGCAGCTCGAGCGCCTGAGCCGGCGGGATGGCATCGGCCTGCACGACGCCCGAGCGATGCTCGAGGCGCAGATCGACCGGCCGACCCGACTCGCGCAAGCCGACGACATCATCGACAATAGCGGCACCTCAGCCTCGACCCGAGCCCAGGTCGAGGCGCTGCACGCACGTTATTTCCAGCTCGCTGCGAAGCGTCGTTTGCCGAAGTAGATCAGCTCACGCAAAATAGATCGGTGGTCGATATTACTCACAGCCATTCATTGTTCGATCCGGCTCGCGGGCTGGCGCTGCACCAGTGATGTCAGAAACCCGGCCCATCGAGGATTCCGAAGTAGGATCTGATATCACCGCCTTCGAGCAACCGCTGACGGAACGGATGCGGACGTTCCTCAGGATCGAGTTCCTGCGGGCCCAGGCCGACTATCACGCCAAGAACATGCGCGGCTTCGGTGCGAGAGCGGCAATTGCCAGCCTGCTGGAAATTATGACGATCCTCGGGCGCGGTGACGTGCGCGCCGACGTGGTCAAGGAACTCGAGCGCCATTCGGCGATGCTCGCGACATACGCACGCCAGCCGGGTATCGATCACGAGCGGCTCAGCGCGCTGGTCGGGGAGATCGCCAACCTCAAGGCCGCGATCGCCCGCAGCGGTTCCAACTTCATGAGTTCGATCAAGGACTGCGAATTTCTCAACACAATCAAGCACCGTAACTCGATTCCTGGTGGTACCTGCGTTTTTGATCTGCCGGATTACGCCTACTGGCTGCGTCTCCCATACGAAGAACGCCAGAACCAATTCAATCGCTGGATGGGGGTGCTAGAGCCGATCTGCGCGGCCGTCGCCGAGCTGTTGTGGCTAACGCGCGAGGCGACTGAGCCGGTCGAGCGCGTTGCGGCAGAAGGTCTCTACCAGCATCAGATGGATCGGCACGCCCAACCGAACCTCGCACGCGTGCTCATGCCGCGCGACACCGCCTATTATCCGGAAATCAGCGCCGGCAGGCACCGTGTCACCATCCGGTTCGTTAAATGGCAGGGCGTGGATATGCGCCCGGCCCAAGTGAACCTGGACGTCAAATTCCTGATGTCGCTGACTTAGCCGACCACCTCGACGAGCCTGTCGACTATCGGACGGTCCGCCGGCAGTAGCTCAATCTCGGCCAGCGCCGCAGGCTCCAGCCAGTCAAGCTGCTGCCCTTCCAGACCCTGCGGCTCGCCTGTGTAGCTGGAGACGTCCCAAACATCCAGCGCTACCCGAGTCTCGAGGTAATCGTGATCGATGCGCATGTACGGTCTCGCCGCCAAAAGCCCGATGCCAAGCTCCTCATCGAGCTCGCGTCCCAGCGCCTCACGGCGGCTTTCGCCCAGCGCACGTTTACCGCCCGGAAACTCCCAGAACCCCTCCATGTGGCGCCCGGGCAGACGCCGGCTCACCAGAATGCGGCCAGCGGAGTCTCTAATCAGCGCTACGACGACGTCGATGCGCTCGCCTGGGATCACTGCAGCTGGCCATGGCACTGCTTGAACTTCTTGCCAGACCCGCACGGACAAGGCTGGTTGCGTCCGACCTTGGGCTGGTCGCGCACAAACGGCTCCACGGGATCCGCACGTTGCGGCGCGGCATCAGGAGCCGGGGCCATCGCTCCCGGGGGCGGCGCCGTCAGCGACGGCGCGGCGGCGTGCTGGAAGCGCATCGAGCTCGTATCGCTTGGCCTGACTTCCACGGCCGCAGCATCCTCGGGCCTACGTATCTGGACTTTCGAGAGGATGATGATCGTCTCGTGCTTCACGCGGTCGAGCAAGTCGCTGAACATCTCGAAGGCTTCGCGTTTGTATTCCTGCTTCGGGTTACGTTGTGCATAGCCACGAAGATGAATGCCCTGGCGCAGA
>JAHEEM010000288.1 GCA_024640695.1 Rhodospirillaceae bacterium
AAAGCGGCAGCGGTGTCGCGGCCCGTTCACCACCTTCATCCAGTGCCGGCCGCGCCCAGGCGACTGACTGCAGCACATTGCTGATGATGTTGCGGTGCGTCAGCATCGCGCCCTTTGCCAGGCCGGTCGTGCCGCCGGTGTACTGCAGGAACGCGAGATCCTCTGCCTCGACTTTGGGCTTAACGTATCCTCGAGCGGCGCCTTTCCGCAACGCCTCGAGATAGCGCACGGTCTTCGGCAGTCGATATGCGCGAACACGCGGCTTGATATATTTGACGATGAGATTAGTCGCCAGGCGCCTCAGCCCAGAAAAATGGTCCCCGAGCTGAGTCAAAATTACCAAGTCGAGCTGCAGATGAGTTTCGACCGCCGCAACCGTGGCGGCAAAATTCTCCAGAACGACGATCACGCGCGCGCCGCTGTCTCGAAGCTGATGCTCAAGCTCTCGCGGCTTGTAAAGCGGATTGACGTTCACGACGATCAGACCGGCCCTGAGAATTCCGCAAACTACCACTGGATACTGCATGACGTTCGGCAGCATCACGGCAACCCGATCGTTACAGCGAATCTCGGCACGTGACTGCAGGAAGGCGGCGAACCGCTGACTTGCGACATCGAGCTCGTCATAGCTCATGGTCGCACCGTAGTTCTCCAACGCGGTCTTACTGCGATAACGCTCGAAGCTATGCTCGAGCATTTCGTTCACCGTCTTGTAGCGGTCGGGATCGATGGTGGCCGGGACTCCGTCGGGATAGGCATCCAGCCAAGGCGCGCGACTCATATAGTGATGACCACGATCGATGCGTGAGGCAATTTAGAGTATCTCGGCGAGAACGGCCCAGACATTTTCGAGCATCACTTCGTTGCCGCGGGCATTGGGGTGCAGGCCGTCAGGCTGCATAAGCTCACCGTTGAGCGCAACGTCTTCGAGAAGGAATCCGACAAGGGGAATATCGAAATCGGCGGCAAGCTCGGTATAGATTCGAGCAAATGAGCCGGTATAGCTCGGACCGTAGTTCGGCGGGATCTGAATACCGGTCAGTATCGCCGCAGCTCCATGAGCGCGGGTCAGCTCGATGATTCGAACCAGGTTCGCGCGCAGATTCCGCACCGGCTGGCCGCGCAAGCCATCGTTACCTCCCAGCTCGATTATGACGATATGGGGATTGTGGGCTTCTAGCAGGCCCGGCAGCCGCGCCAGCCCTCCTGAGCTCGTATCGCCGGCAATGCTGGCGTTGACGACCTCATATCCGTACCCTTCAGCTTTCAGGCGGCCGTCCAACCTGGACACCCAGGACTGGCCCAGCGGCAGTCCGTATCCGCTGCTAAGTGAGTCGCCCAGCACGACAATCGTGCTCGCCTCTGCCCAGGCAGAAACGGCGCCGGTGAGCAGCACCAGCGCTGCCAACATGGATTTGACGCAAGAGTGTGCTGAACAGATGCCTCTAGAACGCATGGCCGGTGAAGACTCCTTACTAGTCGCTCAGGCTCTAACCAAGAAGGTTACCAGCCCGGAAGGCGACCTGACCATCCTCGACAACGTCGACTTAGCTGTTCTTCGCGGTGAGACCGTCGCCGTCGTAGGGCCCTCGGGTGCCGGAAAATCTACGCTACTGGCCCTGCTCGCAGGTCTCGACGAGCCAAGCTCTGGCAGCGTCTGGCTCAACGGCGTAGAGCTCACGGCGCTAGACGAGGACGGCCGTGCGGCGCTACGCAATCGCCAGGTCGGATTCGTTTTTCAGTCCTTCCACCTATTGCCCTCTCTGACTGCGCTCGAGAACGTGCTCCTACCGCTGGAGCTCAGCGGCACCGAGCAGCAAGACGCCAAAGCGCGGGAAGCGCTACACCGCGTCGAACTCGACACGCGCCTGCATCATTACCCGCGCCAGCTTTCTGGCGGCGAGAAGCAGCGTGTCGCAATCGCGCGGGCCTTTGTGACCGAGCCGGCGCTGCTGTTTGCGGACGAGCCAACCGGTAACCTCGACAACAAGACGGGTGGACACATTCTCAACCTGCTGTTCGAGCTCAACGCGGCTGCGAACACCACGCTTGTTCTCGTCACGCACGATCTCAACGCCGCGCAGCGCTGCCATCGAATTATAGAGCTCGTATCCGGCCGCCTCGTGCAGCCCGCAACCGCCTGAGCCAGACCGAGCGGCGCCGCCACTTAAGACGCTGAACGGAGCCAATCCTGTTCAGCGTGATCGATCTGTATCGCACTCTGCGTCCAGAGGCTGTCCGCGCCCATCTCTAGCGAGATTTGCACGCTGCGCAGAACGACAGTGTCTTTGAGCGCTATCTCCAGGGTCACCGCATCCCCGTCGGGCCCGGCCGCGAGATGTCCCGCGGTGCGAACGTCAGTGTAGGCCGCAACAGCGAGCATGGTATCGCGCGTCCCGGCGATATCGGCCTCGGCAGGCGGGCTCGCGAACTGCTCGCCATAGCGTTCGCGAAGCGCGGATTCGTCTACCGTGAGCCGCCCAACCGCCAACAGCAGCTCGAAGCTCGAGGCTGGGCAATCGGAGCGCAGCAGCACCTCCCCGTCCGGGTCTTGCACCGCAATAACGTGATTTTCGCCCAGCCGCTCGAGCAAACCTTCGCCCTAGACGAGGATGTGGAGCCCACTCGCGGCTGTGGGTCGATGCGATAGGCTTCGCCGCCCGCATCCACGGCTGCAATGCTGGCTGCCGCGGCTTCCAGAACCAGCGTGGACTGGCAGCTCACTAGGTAGGCCGTGGCGAGCGAGACCAGCATAGCGGCTCCGCAATTTGGGACTCGATTGCAGCGCTATGCGGGCTTTAGAACGGAATCCAGGAACGCTCCGGCGACAGGTGTAGATACCCGACGCTGACCCCTTGCCGCCAGCCGACCCCGAAGCGCACGGGGGCGAGCACCACATCACCCTGCCGGTTGTAGTTCACGCCGACGCCGCCGACGAAATAAAGGCTGCCTTCGACACCCCCGAAACGCTGGTATAGCTCTTCGAGCGAGTTGATGTTGTAGATGAGCACGAAGGTTTTAGCCGCGCTGCCGCCGAAGTCGATGCCCAACGACGGCCCGCGCCAGTAGACTCTCCCGCTCGTGCCGTCGGAGAAATACACGGTGCCCTGGCCGTAGCGCAGGCCGACGCCAACCGCACCGCCGCCTTCCTCGCCCTTTATATAGGCTTCCGGAGGTCCGTTATCGGTGAAGACGCGGTTGAGGACATCGGCGACACCCTGCGCGCCCCTGCCAAAGAAACCCTCGGCCTCGCGCAGGACTGTGTCTTCCTGATACGGCACAGCAGCAGGCGCAGTCTGACGGGCCGCGGCGGCTGGCAGCCGGTTGGCGCAGCCGGTGATGACGGCGACGAGGCTAGCTACGAAGCTAACGAAGATCAGGCGCATAGGCTGGAAGGGTCAAACTCGAGAGAGCCAGTTTGGAGGCCGCCGCGCGCATGTCAAGTCTCGTCGCGGGGCCTCAGCCCTTGAACAATGCCTCGGCGTCCTGCAAGGGATCATCGTCTGCGGCCGTCTCTGCGGCGCCAGCGATCTGCGGCGAGCTTGGCGAGGAGGTGCCGAAGAGCGTCTCCAGATCGGCCTCGGCGCGTTGTTGCGCCGTCATGCGGCCCGGCGCGAAGGCGGTTTCGTTCGGCACAAAGTAGTCACAGAAATTGGCGCGCGCTTTGTCGCGAACGTCGGCGG
>JAHEEM010000289.1 GCA_024640695.1 Rhodospirillaceae bacterium
ACCGAGTCGCCAAACTCTCTGTCCGTATTTGGACTGGCCGCACAGCCAATCACCATGCTCAGAGTCGTTCCTATGAGCAACAATAGTTTTCTTCTAGATTTCATTTTTCCGGTCTCCGCTTAGTCCAATTGATGCCCAGAGGTCACTTCACTGGCGCCTGCGCCACTGCTACGAGCGCCTGCGCCCGAATTACGTCCCTCGAGCTTGCCCAACAGATAGAACTCCGCGTCGTTAGGTGCGATAAACCCATCAGTCGGCAAACGAATGTTTTCTGGCGCTATAGGCTGAGCAAGATATGGAGTAGCCATGATCACGAGTTCCGTTTCTCGATTCCGAAATTCCTGACTGCGGAACAGAGCGCCCAGCACCGGGATCGAACCCAAGCCCGGAAATCTCTCGACCGCCTGTTGCAGGTTCTCGTCGATGAGGCCCGCGAGCGCCATGGTCTGTCCTTGCCTGAGCTCTACCGTAGAACTGACCTTTCGCTGGCTGAACTCGAGAGAATTGGGATTGACGAGCTCCAGCACTTCGGCATCGATTGTCAGATTAATCAATCCCGATCCTAGGACAACTGGAAGAAAGGTCACGCTAACGCCGAAATCCTTGAACACCGTATCGACATCGCCGAGGCCGTTCGTCGTACGCACGGCTACTTGACCTCCCGAATTAAAGTAGGCCTCCTTACCCGTCAATGTCGTAACGGTTGGCTCGGCGAGGATCTTAGACAGCCCGTTCCCCTTCGCCACATCGAGCGCAAGATTAAACAGCGTGTCTGCACTCAGGTAGCTCGCGAAAAGCCCCTGATTCTGGATGCTCATATCATTGGGCACGAACCCGTCGATCGCTGGCCCCCAGGGCGCGTCGCTGCCAAAAACCGGTCTTTGACCAGCCGGAAAGCCGGCAAACTCGACATCGGGGAATGTTGCCCCACCGTTGACACCGCCGTAATTCCAGTTTCCGTTGAGTTGGAAGCTATTGAACTGTGCGTTTAGGCGCTTGAGCTCGTTCCGATTGATTTCAGCAATTTTGATCTCCAGCATGACCTGCTGAACGCCGCCGACTTGCATTAGATTGATGATCTCACCTCCGGTATTGTCACTACCGGTCTGTTGTTGCTGCTCGAACTGCTGGGAAGTCACCGCGGTTGCGATCTGAGCGAGATAGTTGTCAGCGATCTGCAAAGCCGCATTCATACTGATCACGCTCGATACTTCGCCGGCCAGCACAATCGAGCGCTGTGTCGCGTAAACTTCAATAGCCTCATTCGGCAACAGCTCAAAAAGCTTCGCCTTTAGAGACTCGAGGTCGTGCGTTACCTCGACATTTACTGTGCCGATTAATCGGTCCTCGCTATCCCAGAGCAGCACATTCGTCGTGCCGAGATCCTGACCGAGAACATAAAGCTGCGTCGAGCGCAGGATGAGTATGTCCGCGATATCTGGACTACCGACCGATACGCGTGCCGCCGGGGTATCGAGCCGCAAAACTCGCGACTTGAATAGCGGGACCACCAGCTGGCTGCCGCCGCTGACTACGTCGGGCGGGGCTACAAAATCCTGCGCTCTGCCAACGGACCCGAGCACCAGCCCGATCGCCAACAATATGAGGGTACCGTTTCGTTTGCTGATTTGCGGTGTAAGTCGCATTTTTCCGTTTCCTTATCGTTAATCCGTCTGCGATCCGTTGCCATAAATAGGGCAAAGCTCTTCCTGCCCGGAATCGCTAGGTCTGCGGCTTCGTCGAATTCACTTTGGTGCCGCGGATAATAGTGATAGAGGTATCTGTTTCTACAACTGGCGCTCGGCGGCGCGGAGCCACTCTCGCGACTGGTGCGGGCGCAGGCGGTGGTAACACCTCCGCGAGCTCACGCGTCTCCATTGGATTCCGCAAAGTCAGCTGAATGGTTCCTTCCGACTTCGCCTTGACCATGGTTTCTGACTGAGAAGGCGTCATCTCCAAGGTCACGGCCCTTACGATCACGGGGTCGCTGTCTTGCGTCGAGGCAGTCTGATCTACCGCCAGGACTTTGAGGTTCTTGAGGATCGTCTCGGTTATCGCCCGCCGGGATTGGTTATCCATTCGCGTGGCAAGCACATCGACACGATTGCCTGGCAGCAGAAAGCCGGCAACACCTACGACATCATCAACTCTGATCGTCACGGCTCGCATCGCCTCCGATACAAGCGCGGCCAAGGTACTGCCTTCCGAGTGCTCGGCGAAACGGTCGCGCGTCAAAATATCGCCACTCATGATATTGATAGTTGCGACCATGTCCTCGACATCCGCCCGTTCCCGAAATGCCCGCGGAGAAGCCGTGCCTTCTGGGAGCGCAAGCATTCTCAGGTGTCTCGCTGAGACTTTCGTGCCGTACGGAATGTCCATTGCCGCAACGACGACGGTATCGGTAGGAACATCCGCCTCGTCTGCAAGCCCGAGGCGTTGCTGGACCCAGCTGTTGGCTGCCCAAGCGGCGAATCCGCCCATGCTCAAAGACAAGACCACTAGGAATAACCCTCTTCGCTTAAACATTTCTATAACCCTCTTTAGATTCCTGACTCAGCAGTTCTAGTGCTACCGTCATCCATTGACACGAAGTAGTTGTTCCATGCCCAACGCAAGTGCTCATTAGTCAAGTTGCGCGGATGGTCGACATAGGTCACCAGGTTTACGGCGATTCCGAGCAAGTCCCTCGGGTGACACGGCAGTAATCGAACGCCTTGTTTTTTGTGCAGATCCCGCAATACGTAATTCAGAACTTCGTCGTTAAAGACGACCCCAAGCTCAGCGCACTCGGCCATCCATATCTTTCGGTAGGCCTCGGGCGTCAGATAGTCGAACCTAATTTTGTAGCCGATACGACGAAGGAACGCTTCATCAGCGAGATCCAATGGGTGCATGTTCGTTGAGAAAATCAATACGACATCGAACGGAACACTGAAATGACGCCCCGAACTCAAATGCAGATAATCCTTTTTTTCTTCCATAGGAACTATCCACCGATTGAATACGGTTTCTGGCGCAACTCGCTGCCGCCCCATATCGTCGATCATGAACATCCCGTTATTGGCTTTGAGCTGAAGCGGCGCGCGATACTGTCGAGAGGCCGCGTCGTATTGAATTTCGAGCATGTCCGCAGTCAACTCGCCGCCGCTAATAACTACCGGCCGCTCGCAACAGACATATCGAGGGTCGGTCCCCTGCTCCAAAATCAGCGAGGACGCGCCAGACTCTCCGACAATAACCTTATGAACGATCGGGTCGAAAACCTCGACGACGCAGTCTTTAACTACGATGGCATGAGGGATATACGTTCGATCGCAAAATAAGCGGCGCAATCTCTGCGCGATAAAGGTCTTACCCGTACCGGCTGGGCCGTACACGAAGATTGCGCGGCCGGAATTCAATGAGGGCCCGAGTTTATCCAGCAGATTCACGTCGAGTACGACGCCGTCAAATGCAGCGTGCATGGCACTTCTGGTAATAGCCCTACCGTGCACCGTCTGAGCTCGAACCATGCGCGCATAATCCGCTAACGGAATCGGCGCCGGGCCCACATAACCGCTGCGGAACATCGCATCCAAGGCCGCCGTGCGGCCCCGGTCGGTCAGGCCATAACGTATTCCGCCCGTCGGCTCGTCGGGCGCTAGGACTTCAACTTTCGCCTCCTGG
>JAHEEM010000290.1 GCA_024640695.1 Rhodospirillaceae bacterium
GTCCGCTCTGTGAGTAGCTCGAGCGTCTCGCTGCCCGCATCCAGCTCGGTGATCCGTGCTTCCAGCAGCGTCATGAGCCCGGGCAGCGATTCTTCGTCGACCTTGTGCTTGCGCGCGAGGTCGGTAGTCGTTGCAAGGCGCTGTTCGACCCATTCCAGACGCTGCGGGTCGGACTCGAGGCGATCGCGGTAACGGCTGAGATCGGCTGCCGCCTCGCGAAGCTGGATTTCGGCGTCGGCGACGATGCCTGCGGTGACCGCGAGCGTCGGATCGAGATCGGACAAATCCTTGAGCTCGCGCCGCGCAGTTGCTGCAAGCTCGTAGGCGGAGCCGGACTCCGCCTCATAGATCCGCCTCAATGCCGCATCGATGCCCGAGGCCAGACGGTCGGTATTGGCGAGGCGACTGCGCTCGGCGTTTAGCTCCGCGAGCTCGCCTTCGAGCAGATTCAGTCGCTCGAGCTCTTCGGCCTGGAAACGCAGCAGCTCCAGCTGCGCTTCGCGGTCGGCACCGCCACGCTGGCGTCGCTCGAGGTCCTGGCGCAGCGTCTGCCATGTCTGAAAGCGTTCGGCGACAGCCGCTGTCAGCTCGGTATGACCGCCGTGGAAGTCGAGAATCTCTCGCTGGCTTGCCCCGCTGCGCAGCGACTGATGAGCGTGCTGACCGTGGATGTTGACAAGATATTCACCGAGCGAGCGTAAGTCCTGTAGCGTGACCGGATGGCTGTTCACGAAAGCGCGCGAACGTCCCTCGGCGCCGATCAGGCGGCGGATCAGGCAACAGTTGTCCTCATCGAGGCCTTGGTCGCGTAACCAGACAGCGGCCGGATGCCCGGGCTCGCACTCGAATAGAACGCTGATTTCGGCGCGCTCTGCGCCGTGGCGCACGGCGCTCGCGTCGGCGCGGTCACCGAGGGCCAGGCCGAGCGCGTCGACGAGAATCGACTTACCGGCTCCGGTCTCGCCGGTCATGACGCTCATGCCGGGCTCGAATTCGACCTCGACTGCGTCGATGACGGCGTAGTTCCTGACGCGTATCAGGCTCAGCATACCGGCTTGCGCGGCGCGCGGCCCGTGTGCCCCCAGCGCAGCTTGGAGCGCAGTAGCTCGAAGTAGTCGTAACCGCGTGGATGCAGCAGCCGCACAGTCTCATCGGCGGCGCGGATCGTCAGCGTGTCCTCCGCGCCAAGCTCGCCCAGGTCCTCGCCGTCGCAGCTCACGTGCGCGCGGTCGTCGAAACGCGGCTGGATGCGTATCTCGATCGCGCTGCTCGTCGGGATGACGAGCGGCCTGTCGCTGAGCGTGTGCGGGCAGATCGGGACCATCACCAGCGCGTCGACGGTCGGATGCAGGATCGGGCCGCCGCAGGAAAGCGCGTACGCTGTGGACCCGGTCGTCGTCGCCACGATGAGTCCGTCGCCTCCATGGGTATTAACGTAGTCTCCGTCGACCCAGGTCGCAAAGTCCTGCATATGGCCGCTTCCGCCCACTTTCGCAGCAACGTCGTTGAGGGCGAGCATGCGGTCGCTCGAGTGCCCGGGGCCGGTGAGCCGGGCCTCGAGCATGAGTCGGTTCTCTTCGATAAAATCGCCGGCAAGCACGGCATCGATAATCTGCAGCATCTGCTCGGGGGAGACATCGGTCAGGAAGCCGAGCCGGCCGAGATTGACGCCGACCAGCGGAATCTCGGCGGTAGCGACGCTGCGTGCGGCTCGCAGCAGCGTGCCGTCACCGCCAATGGCAACTATCAGGTCAACGCCAGCCGCGGCCTCCGTGAGCTCCGATGCCTGAACGCCGGCGGGAATTGCCGTGAGGCTCTCCTGCGCGAGATTGATGGTTTGGATCTCGCGTGCCGCGAGATGGGCTGCGATTTCGGCCGCGGGTTGCGCGACGCTGCCGCTCGAGAGGTCACCCCAGAGGCCGACTGTATTGAACTTCGGTTTCATCGAACGCCCATGCCTGCGCTGCCTGCGATTGTACTTAAAATAATGACGCAACGGTCAGGGCAAGCGCGCGCGGGTCCTTGCGAGATTTCTTGACAGCTGCGCAAAGCGGTTGTTAGCGTCCCTGAACCTTCGTTGGAGCCGGCCGCGCCATGTCAGTCACCAAGCTGCCAGAATTGCCTAACGACCGCGCCCAGCATCTGCTCAGGGTTCTGGTCGAGCGGTATATCAAGGAAGGCCAGCCCGTCGGGTCGCGCACTCTCGCTCGCGACTCCGGCCTCGACCTTAGCCCGGCGACGATCCGTAACGTGATGTCCGACCTCGAGGATCTCGGCTTCGTCACGGCGCCCCATACCTCGGCCGGCCGCGTCCCGACCATCAAGGGCTATCGTTTCTTCGTCGATACGCTCGTAAAGCTACGGCCTCCGAAAGGAGATGAGCTCAAGCTCGTGCAGGACCTGTTAACCAACTCCGACCCCCAGGCGCTCGCTCGCACGGCTTCGAATCTACTCTCGGCGATGACTAAACTCGCGGGCGTTGTCACTTTGCCGCGCCGCAGCCATACGGCGCTGCGGCAGATCGAGTTCTTGCCGCTGTCGGACAACCGCGTCTTGGCGATCCTCGTGCTCAACGACCGTGATGTGCAGAATCGCATTCTCGACGTGCATCGTGATTTCTCGGCCGAGGAGTTGCAGCGGGCGGGCAACTATCTGACGGCCCAGTTCGGCGGTCGCGAGCTGCATAATGTTCGCGAATTCTTGCTCGGGGAGCTGCGCGAGACCCGAGCGAGTATGAACGACCTCATGGCTGACGCGATCGAAATGGCCCAGCAGGCTTTTCCCGAGCCGGACTCAGAAGGCGGTTTCGTCATGACGGGTGAGACGAACCTCATGGGGCTCGAGGGGCTAGCCGATATGGGCAAGCTCAAGCGTCTGTTCAATGCGTTCAGTGAGCAGCGCGACATTCTTCACCTGCTTGATCAGAGCCTGCATGCACCGGGCGTGCATATCTTCATCGGTCAGGAATCAGGCTACAAACTGCTAGACGAGTGCAGTATCGTCGCGGCGCCCTACCTGACTGACGACGATACGATGGGCGTGCTCGGGGTTATCGGGCCAACGCGCATGGCCTATGAGCGCGTAATCCCAATCGTCGATCTGACGGCGAAGCAGCTTGCCAACGCCTTGAAGTCGAAAAATTAGCCCACATATCTCGCCTATAATTAACAGCTGGCGCCAGCGCCATTAGCTGCGTCCGGTGGTTCCGGTGCGCGGTTGCCGAACGGGAGGGCTCTTACTATGACTGAGGACGCGCCAGAACAGCGCATGGCAGATGATGCTGCGGAGGTGGCAGACGCGGACGCGCCGCAGCCGTCGACGCGGGAAGCAGAGCCTAGCGGCGGTGAGGACAGTGCGCTAGACGCGCTGCGCCGCGAGGCCGATGAGTGTCGCGATCGTTTGTTTCGCCTTGCTGCAGAGCTCGAGAATGTGCGCAAGCGCGCCGCTCGCGATGTCGAAAACGCCCGTAGATATGGTCTCGAGCGCTTAGCCCAGGCGCTACTGCCGGTGCGGGACAGTCTGGAGGCGGGTCTCGCAGCCGGTGCAAGCGCCGAAGCGGAGACGCTGCTCGAAGGCAAGCGCGCAACCTTGCGCCTGCTGGACTCGGCCCTGGAGCAGGTTGGTATCGCTGAGTTCGACCCTGAGGGCGAGCCGTTCGACCCGG
>JAHEEM010000083.1 GCA_024640695.1 Rhodospirillaceae bacterium
CACGAGGAGATCGACAAAATCACCGCGAGCGGCGTGCTCGGACGGTCGCGTACCTACGGCAGGCTGCTGGAATACCTCGTCAAATGCTCGCTCGATGGGCGTACGCCCAAGGAGCTCGAAATCGCCGTCGAAGTCTTCGGTAAGGGTGGTGATTTCGATCCGAATCAGGATTCGCTGGTTCGAGTTTATATGCACAACCTGCGCCACAAGCTCGAGCAATACGGCGCGCAGCGTGCGGACTCGACGGGTTATCGGCTGACGATCCCGCGCGGCGAATACCGGCTTGTGGTGCAGGGCGACGAGGTCGGCCAGGGGCCGGGCGCTGTCGCGCCGGAGATTCCAGCCGAACCCACAGGGTTCAGACGGCCGTCCGCCTGGATTATCGCCGTGCTCGGCATGTTGGCGCTCAATTTTGCCGCCTATGTCACGCTGGATCGGGATACGGAGTTGACGCCGGCGCAACGGCTCGCCGCATCACCTGTCTGGGCAAACATGTTCGACGATGACATCCCGCTGCTGCTCGTCGTCGGCGACTATTACATCTTCGCCGAGCTTGATGAGATTGGTAACGTGCGCCGAATGGTTCGGGACTTCGGTATCAACTCGGCCAAGGATCTTGACGACTTGTTCATGTTTGCGCCGGATTTGGCCGAGAAGTATTACGATCTCGGCCTGACCTATTTGCCGCAGGCCAGCGCGCCGGCGCTGACAGACCTGTTGCGGGTGGTGTACACATCGAGCAAGCCTGTCCGCGTTACGCCGATGTCGGACTTCTCGGCCGCGGACTTGAAAAACAACCACGTGATCTATGTCGGCTACATCAGCGCGCTGGATACCTTGAATGAATTTGTGTTCGCAGCGTCGGGACTGTCCGTCGGCGACACGTACGACGAGCTGACGGACGAGGCCACCGGCGAGATTTTTACGAGCGGCGCGGGCATGTTGCGCTATGACCAACGCAACTACCGCGACTATGGTTTGTTTTCGACGTTTCCCGGGCCGAGCGGTAATCAGGTCATGATTATTGCCGGCACCCGCGATGCAGGCGTCATGCATGTCGCGCAGGCGCTCGCAGATCTCAGCGATGTGGAGGTCCTGGAGCAGCGGGTCGGCGTGTCGGCAGCCGGTGAGCCGCAAGCTTTCGAGGCGCTCTACGAGGTTACCGGATTGGATCGCATGAATCTGGACGCGATGCTCGTGTACGCGGCGCCGCTCGATTACCGAGGAATCTGGCGCGGCGAGCTGCTGCAGTAACCCTATCGCGCTGACGGGGCGATGTTCAACGCTAAGACATGCCATCCCATTTGTAAGGCGGTTTAGTGACTATCTATTGCAAGCATATAATAATGCGAAACTTGTCCCTACTTTCTTGGCGACAGGCCAGCATGGCTGCGTTGGACTGGCTCCGTCCTGGAGTAAACTATCGTGCAACTAGGCTGCATGTTCTTTTATCGATAGGTTTAGGGCTCGGGTCGGGCGCAGAGCCGTAAAGAGCCACAGCCTTACGGCCTAATATTGTTCCCGCCTTGAAATACCAGCGAGAAAGCGGGAATCAGGAACGCAGAGGAATCTAAGACATGTTCAAAAAGAATAGTGATACCGAGTCAACCTCGCTAGGCCCGTTGCCAGAGCATACGCAGAGTGCCGCAGCACGGAAGGGTGCATCTAGATCGACATCGGTAATCGGCCCAACCCTCGTGTTCAAAGGCGAGTTATCGGCGGACGAAGATTTGATTATCGAGGGTACGATCGAGGGGACGATTGCGCATCAGCAGAAGAATCTGATCGTGGGAAAGCAAGGACGTGTAAAGGCAAATATTCATGCCAAAGACGTCACGATTGAGGGTAACGTGGATGGGGATATCCGCGGCGATGAGTGCGTCATGTTATCGGTAGGTGCAAAGGTAAACGGGAATATATTCTCGCCCCGCATACACATCGCCGATGGCGCAATCTTCAACGGAAAGATCGAGATGGTTGAGCGCCGGACCGAGTCTGAGATGGCCTCCTTGTCAGCGGAAGGGCAGCCGAGACCGCGGAGTATTGGCAACTGATGGAGTCTGGTCCATGCGGATCCGCGCTGCCCGCCAATGAGCACATATCTGGCGAGGTCAACGGGAGCGGCGCAGGGGTCTCGGGTCCGGCTTCGCTGTTAGGGCCTACGCTCGTATTGAGAGGCGAGCTTTCTTTTAAGGAACCTTTGGTCATACAGGGCCAGCTCCACGGCAGCGCGATAGGCACAGGCAGCATCATCATAGAAAAGAGTGCATGTCTCAGCGGCAAGATCTCCGCGGAGAAAATTCAATTCGAGCGAGGCGCTTTGCTTGACGACGTCGTGCTGACCGGGCGCATACAGCGAATGTCCGGTAAGTAAGCCGGCTTGCACTCTGAGGGCTCAGTCCGATAGAACGGCCTCGAGCTGTTCGACGAGCCAGTCGATCTCTTCCTGCGCGATGATCAGTGGCGGCGCCAGACGGATGACCCGTTCGTGGGTGTCCTTCGTGAGCACACCGCGTTCGAGTAAGCGGCTGCAATACTCCCGCGCGCTGGCGGCCTGGGGAGCGAATTCAATGCCGACAAGCAGACCGCGGCCGCGAATCTCCTGGATGGCGGTGCAATGCAGTCGCTGGAGTCGCTCGAGCAGGTAGGCGCCGAGATCAGCAGCGCGCGCCGTGAGCGCCTCGTCGCGGACGACCTCGAGCGCGGTCTTGCCGACAGCGGCGGCCAGCGGATTGCCGCCGAAGGTACTGCCGTGGTCGCCCGGCCGCATGAGGCCGAGTATCGCGCTCGGGGCGAGCACGGCTGAGACGGGATAGACGCCGCCGCCGAGCGCTTTACCGACGATGAGCACGTCTGGTGCGGCATCGGGCTCGTGCTGATGCGCCAAGAATCGTCCCGTGCGTCCCAGTCCCGTTTGAATCTCATCGAGTACGAGCAGCACGTCGTGTGCAGTGCAAGCCCGGCGCGCAGCGCTCAAGTAGCCCGGTGGCGGAACTTTGATGCCGGCCTCGGCCTGTATTGGTTCGACGAGAAACGCGACGGTATTCTCGGTAATGGCGGCCTCGAGTTGTGCGACGTCACCGAAGTCGACGAGCTTGAAGCCTGCGCCGTAGGGTCCGAAGTCGTCGCGATAGGCCGCTTCCGAGGAGAAGCCGACAATCGTCGTTGTGCGGCCGTGGAAGTTGTCCCTGCAGACGATGATCTCGGCGCGGTCGCGCGGCACACCCTTGGCTTGATAGCCCCATTTGCGCACGAGCTTGATTGCGGTTTCGACCGCCTCTGCGCCCGTGTTCATGGGCAAGGCCATTTCCATGTCGCAGAGCTCGCACAGAAGGTCCAGAAAAGGGCCCATGCGGTCGTTGTGAAATGCTCTCGACGTCAGACACAAGCGCCGGGCTTGCTCGACGAGTGCGTCAACGACGCGCGGGTGGCAGTGGCCGAGGCTCAGCGAGGAATAGGCGCTCAAACAGTCGAGATAGCGTTTCCCGTCCGTGTCCCATGCCCAGACGCCGCGTGCTCGCGAGATGACGACCGGCAGCGGCGCATAGTTATGGGCGCTGACGCGCTCTACTTGGGCGATGAGTTGTTCGGTACGATTCATGATCAAAAGCAGTTCTCAGGCGCCTAACAGCTGCTCATTGTCTAGTTTCGCGTGCTGATTTCCTAGGTATCGATGCGCGGGTCTGCAATGGAGGTCGATTGCTTAGAGGCGTAGCTCGGATGCGCTATGATCTGGCCAGCGCACCGGCGCGCGGTTAGCGCGCCTACGCAGAAAAATTATAGATCCAGTTTGCGGGAGCCACTTGATATGACGTTGATTAGCCAAAGATTGCTCGAGCGGTTAACAGGAGTCGCTGTGTTGTTTGTGGGGCTGACACTTGTCGGAATCGCTAACGCGGACACGATCGCGATGATCGGCACCGGACGCGTATCGGGCGCGCTCGGACCGCAGTTCGCCAAGCAGGGGCACACGATCATCTACGGTTCGCGGGATCCGGCGCGCGCCGAGGTTCAAGCGCTCGTGGCGGCAACCGGCGGCCAGGTTTCGGCCATGGGCCAGGTTTCGGCCATGGGCCAGGTTGAGGCGGCGGCGGGAGCGGATATCGTGGTTATCGCCGTGCCGGGTGCCGTCGCTGTGGATGTCGTGCGCGGTCTCGGTGACCTGTCCGGCAAAATCATCCTCGACCCGACCAATATCACGACAACTGCAGACGACGGGTTTCGCGTTCATGCGGTAGACACCTCCAACGCCGAGCTGATCCAGGCAGCCGCGCCGGGTGCGCACGTCGTCAAGGCTTTCAACACGCTGAACTACCAAACCATGATCAACCCTGCAGACGCGGGGGGTCCCGTCACGATTCCAATCGCCGGCGACGACGCCGAGTCGAAACGCATGATTGCGGATTTGGCGGAAGGCATGGGCTTTGAGGCCCTCGATCTCGGGCCGCTGCGCTATGCCAGCACGCTCGAGGAGTTGCTCGTGATCTGGGTCAACGCGCGCACGCTCGGGACGCCGTTCGACTATCACCTTAGACGTCGGCCCGCGCCGTAGCCCGCATCCGGGTGGCTCGCGGCGTGTCGTTGCACGCTGCCGCTGCGCGCCAGCTGGAAATCGACTCTCGGATGATCGAGGCAGGCGGTCCACCGCCGCGCAGCGGGATTAGCCGAGGTGCTCGGCAGTCGGCTCGACCGGGCTTTAGCTGATCCGGACGATAGTGCGGCCGACGGCCTGTGCGGCGAGGTAGGCGTCGAAGCAGTCGGGCAGCTCCGCGAGTGTAACCTCGCGAGTCACGATCTTATCGAGATGGCGTGGACGCAGGTCGCCGGCGAGGCGTGACCAGATCTCGGCGCGCAGGTCGGGCTCAAGCTCCATATTGACGCCGAGCAAACTCACCGCGCGCAAGATGAACGGCATGACGGTCGTGTGCAGCTCCGCGCTCGCGGCCAGGCCGACGCTGGCGATGTTTCCCCAGGGCTGGGTCGTGCGTGTGAGCCAGGCGAGCACGTCGCCGCCGAGGTTGTCGATCGCGCCGGCCCAACGCGCCGACT
Source organism: Rhodospirillaceae bacterium (assembly GCA_024640695.1). Lineage (GTDB taxonomy): Bacteria > Pseudomonadota > Gammaproteobacteria > Steroidobacterales > Rariloculaceae > JAHEEM01. The sequence continues at coordinate 5,050 of JAHEEM010000083.1, forward strand.
CCAGCGGCCTGTCGCCCATTTCAAGCGTAGTCCGATCCAGCACCGTGCTCGCGCCGAGCGATTCCAGATAAGGGCTCGCGTCGAGCTTGCCGGTGAGCGCAACGACCTCGTAGCCGCGAGCGCTCAGAAGGTCGATCGCAATGCTGCCGACGCCGCCCGTGGCGCCGGTGACCAGCACGGGGCCGTCCTGCGCGCGCTGACCGTTGCGCTCGAGGCGATGGATTGCGAGCGCGGCCGTGAAGCCGGCGGTCCCGAGCGCCATCGCCGTGCGTGGCTCCAGTGAGTCGGGCAGCGGCACGAGCATGTCGGCATCCACGCGCGCCAGCTCGGCATAGCCGCCGTCTCGCGTCTCACTTAAGCCGCCGCCGAGGGCAGCGACCTTCTGGCCGGGCTTGAATCGCGCGTCGCTCGACTCGATGATCTCTCCAGTCAGATCGATGCCGCCGACCAAAGGAAACCGCCGCAGGATGCGGCCGGCACCGGTTGCCGCCAGCGCGTCCTTGTAGTTGATTCCTGAGTACTCCACTCGAACGAGCACGTTCCCGGCCGTCAGATCATCGACGGTCAGCGTTTCGAGGCGGCCGGCGACGGTGCTGTCGTCGCGGTGAATGCGATAAGCTTGAAACGGGTCAGTCATGAGTTCTTATAGCCTTTGTGACTCCGCCGAGGCTCGGTCGCCGCGGTCCGCACGTATGGTAGAGTGGCGCCCCGCCGAAGGCCAGCCAGCGAGATAAGCTCTGGAATGCGCTCCACGTTAACCGCAACCAGTCCAGGTCTGCTCACCGTCGATCTCGACGCGGTGGCGCGGAACTATCGGCGGCTGCTGGATACCTCGACGCCGGCGGCATGCGGCGCAGTCGTGAAGGCCGATGCCTATGGCCTTGGCATGGATGCGATCGCTACAACGCTCTATGCAGCCGGCTGTCGGCATTTTTTCGTTGCTAACCTCGGCGAGGGCATGCGCCTGCGCGGACACGTGGGTCAGGCGCAGATCTACGTGTTGGCCGGTGCGGAGCCGCAGGAGGAGCGCGGTTTGCGCGATGCCGGGCTGATCCCGGTATTGAACTCTCTGTCCCAGATCCGGCGCTGGGTCGAAGCGGGAGGCCCCACCGCCGCACGCGTGGTGATTCATATCGATACGGGCATGTCGCGTTTGGGTCTGGATGTTCGCGAGGTCGAGACGCTCGCGCAGGAAAGCGAGTTGCTCGCCGGCCTGGAGATCGAGTACGTGATGACTCATTTGGCCTGCGCCGATGAGCCTGGGAATCCGCTCAACGAGCAGCAGCTGCAGCGCTTCGATGCGCTGCGCGCGTTGTTGCCGGCCGCCAAGACCTGCATCGGCAATTCGGCAGGCATTTACAGCGGTCCGCGATGCTGCGGCGACCTGTCGCGCGCGGGCGTGGCGCTGTACGGCGGCAACCCGTTCGTCGATCGCCCGAATCCGATGGAGACAGTTGTGCGTCTGCATAGCCCGATCCTGCAGGCTCGCCAGCTCAGCGAGCCCGTGACGGTCGGCTACGGTGCGACCTATCGCGTCGAGCCGCCCGCGCGGCTTGCAACGGTCGGTGCGGGTTACGCCGACGGCTATCCGCGCGCGCTCGGTAACACCGGGCGAGCCTATCTTGCCGGTGTGTATGTGCCGGTCGTCGGTCGCGTGTCGATGGACATGCTGACGATCGATGTTTCGGAAGTTCCGAGCGCCAATGTCTTCCCCGGCGCAATGGTGGAGCTGCTCGGTGATCACGTGGATCTGGATGAGCTCGCGCGTGCGGCGGGAACGATCAGCTACGAGCTGCTCACGCGCTTGGGCGCGCGCTGGACGCGGCGCTATCATGGCGGCGCAGCCCCGCGCGACGACGTTTGAGCCCAAGAGGGCGGGGTATCGAGCGAAGCTCCAACTAGATCGAGGGTTAGTAGACCTCGACTAAGCAGCGATCGGTCAGCCGCACGCCGCGGCGGATCGCGCCGAGCTCCCAGTCGCACGGCGGCCGGCAGGCGAGCGCTTCCTTGGGTTCGAAATAGGCCTCTGCCAAGCTATGCTCGGCCATCACCTTGAAGAGGCCGCACTGCATTCCGGCGAGCCCACACGCATAGACGAGTGTGTGCTCGCGTTCGAGCAGCGCGCCAAATTCTTCCATACGCTCGCCGAGGTAATCGTGCACGTACAGCCCCGCGCCGCCGTTCGGGCGGGCTTCGCGGCTGATCGCCGTGTGGTAGTGAAAATTGTCGTGCTCGGCGCTTAGCCGGGAGAACAGATCGTCGTAGATTAGATCTGTCGTGTAGGGCGCACCCATTATTAAATGTATCTGGCTGGACACGGGCCCGGTGGTGCCGGCGAGCAGCTCGAGCAACATGCCACGGAACGGGGCAATTCCGGTTCCCGTCGCGACAAACAGGTAATCATGCGTCGCGGGATCGGTGGGTAGCAGCAATCGCTTACCGTTTGGCCCGCTGAGCCGCACCTCATCGCCAGGCCCAAGATCGCAGAGGAAATTGCTGCAGACCCCGAGAAAGAGCCGATGATCGTCGTCCGCATCGCTGCCACCTTCGGCAATCACGCGCTTCGTTGTCGTCGAGATCTGCTTGCCATCGCCGTCCTCGCCGCTCGTGGGGCAGGCCAGGGAGTACAGCCTGACTTTGTGCGGCTTGCCGTGTTCGTCGTCGCCGGGCGGAACTACGCCGAACGCCTGTCCGACGCGACAGTGCCCTTCGAGCGGTGTACCGCTGATGTCGATCACGGTATGTCGCACGAAGCTCGCCGACTTGCCGCGCAGGCAGGAGTCATTGGAGACGATGCGGCCGATCACGGGCTCCTTGGCAGATACCAGGTTCAGATCGGGCTCGGGGAATATCGGGGCGTCGCGGGTCGTGACGGAGCTCATGCGTGCATGGTAGCAGCTGCGGTGGAGATGCGTCTCACGCCGAGGGCGCTGGTCTCGTGCAAGCTGCGGCCGCGCCCGCGTCGACTTCAACGCGGCGGTAGGTCCAGTGATTACGGCCCAAAGCGTGGTTTTATGCGTGCGATCCACGTATCCTGCGCACGCGAATCTCCTTGGCCACGCCGACGAGAATTCTAGGGAGTAAATCTTGACGGAATACAACCGCCGCTCGAGCTATTCGCGCGCCGATCTGATCGAGCATGGCGAGCAGGAAGCCTTTGGGCCTGGCAATGCCCGCCTGCCGCTGCCGAACATGCTCATGTTCGATCGCATCACGCATATCTCCGATACGGGTGGTAAGTTCGGCAAGGGAGAGATGCGCGCGGAGCTCGATATCGTGCCGGAGCTCTGGTTCTTCGCCTGCCATTTCCGCAACGATCCTGTGATGCCGGGCTGTCTCGGGCTCGACGCGATGTGGCAGCTCGTTGGATTTTATCTGGCGTGGATTGGCGGCGTCGGCCGCGGCCGCGCATTGGGCGTGGGGGAGGTCAAGTTCCAGGGTCAGGTCCTGCCCGATAGTAAGCTCGTGACGTACCGTGTGGATATGAAGCGCATCATCAAGCGCAAGCTCATCATGGGCCTCGGCGATGCCGAGATGGACGTCGACGGCCGCACGATCTACCAGGCCACAAATCTTCGCGTCGGCTTGTTCACCTCGACCGAGGGCTTCTGAGATCGGTCTTAGTTCGCCTATCTCACCAGGCACGGGTTAGATAGGCGGGCCGAGAACTTACCCGGCTTCGCAAAGCTACATATGGTGCTTGGCATGCACCGGCCGCATGAGCGCGTTGCAGACCAGGGCGATCGCAAGCAGCGCCGCCATCAGATACATCGTTGCGTTGTATAGACCACTGGTCGGGTCCACGGTGCCGGCCGGCGCGATATCCATGAGCTTTGCGATCGTGACGGTTTGATTCTCGACGAGCACGGCGAGCTGATCGAGACCGGCGCCGAAGGTCGCGGCAAAGACCTGCGGGTCGACGGCTGAGGACAGATCCTGAATCGCCTCGGAGATCGCGTTCTGGCGCAGCGACGTGATTGCCACCGGACCGAAGTAGCCGGCAACGCTCCAGGCAGTCAGCAGGCGGCCATGGATGCCGCCGACGTAGCGTGTGCCGAACACGTCGGCGAGGTAAGCCGGAATTGTCGCGAAGCCGCCGCCATACATCGTGAAGATGACCATGGTCGCGGCATAAAAATACACCAGCCACACGACGTTCGGAGAGACGCTGACCTGCTGTGCTGAGTACGGTATCGACACGTAGAGGGCTATGCCGAGCGCGAAGAAGATCCAGTAGGTCGCGCGCCGACCGATGAAATCGGAGACGCTCGCCCAGAAGAACCGGCCGACCATATTGAAAACGCTGATCATGACGACATAGGTTGCCGCGAAGGCGCCATCGACGATGCCCGGCAGTGTCGTGCCGAAGATTTCCGTGACCATCGTTCTGGCCACGCTCAGCACGCCGATGCCGGCGGTGACGTTGAAGCACAGCACGATCCAGAGCTGCCAGAACTGCGGGGTCTTGAGCGCCTGATCGATGTCCACGTCGTTGGCGCTGATCATGCGCCTGGCGCGATGCGCCGCGTTGGGGGGTCTCCAGCCTTCGGGTTTCCAGCCGGGCGCCGGAATACGATACGAGAACGCCGCGATCATCATGACGACGAAATAGAGGATGCCGATTGCGAAAAACGTCTGCGCGACGCCGATTGAGCCGGTGCCGAGGAGGTACACGCCCTCGGGTCCGGGCACGATCATGTTGACGATGTCGTTCGCGCCGACGACGACGACTTCGCGCAGTTGACCGGCGAGCTCGACGTAGCGCCGGCCCGCCTCCGTGACGAGATCGACGCTGCCGACCGTTCCGAGGTACTCCGGTGGCTCGTAGAACCAGCGGATCAGGCTCTCTTTGAGCGGGGCGGCGATCATCGCGCCGCCGCCAAAGCCCATGATCGCCATGCCGGTCGCCATACCGCGACGGTCGGGAAACCAGCGGATCAGCGTGCTGACGGGCGAGACGTAGCCGAGCCCGAGGCCGCAGCCGCCGATGACGCCGTAGCCGAGGTAGATCAGCCAGAGCTGGTGCTGGACGATACCGACGCCGCCGATGAGATAGCCCCCACCCCAGCAGGCTGCGGCGACCACGCCGACAGTGCGCGGGCCCACCTCTTCGAGCCACTTGCCGGCAAATGCGGCGGCGAGACCGAGAAAAATGATCGCCACGGTAAAGATCCAAACAACATCGCCGAGACTCCAGTCATCGGACGCCGGCGTGACGACGCCGAACACACGAATCAGCGCCGGGTTATAGATACTCCATGCATAGACGGATCCGATGCACAAATGAATCGCGATCGATACCGGCGGGACAAGCCATCGGTTGAACCCAGGAACGGCGGTGATGCGTTCTTTGGACAGCAGTCTAGGCATGGTCTTCCGACCTTTGCTTGTGGTTTGCGCGAATGCGCATACTACTAGAAATTGCGCGCCGCACGGTCGCCGGATCGCCGCGAGCTGCGACGGAGCGACACTAGAGCCTGCGGCAACAGAAGACGTCAGTTATCGAGGGTGGGGAAGATGATCGGTGATTACAACAGCCTGCGTAGGAGCATGGACATCGGGCGCGGTTGGCTCGGCACGACTTGCGAAATTCGCGTACAGCAAACAAGCCAGCAACGCGGGATATAGGACGCCTGCCTGGGGAGCGTATAGTTTCGAGCGCTCGAAGAAGACCATTATTAGATCCGCAAATTGATCAAGGTTTCGAACAATGATTTCCATGGAGCAGCCAGGGCGTTGTTGTTATTCGTTTCGAGCTAGCCTACTAGGGTACGCTCAATCGTCGTCTCCCGCGTCAAGTGTTCACATAATTTATATTCCAATGACTGGCAGGGGTTATTGCGTCGGGTTGATGAACGCTGAGGCCTAAGCGCCGCCATAAGTAGTTGTGATCGTTGACATAATCAGCAATATCATGCTCGATATTGCCGGTTACTTGGAGTAGGCTTGATTACGTCCTACAAGAAAATAATAAATCGATGCTTTTTCAAAGATCAAAAAGAATTAAAAGCAGCTTGGTGCCCGTTTCCGTACCAACAAGAGCCAGGCCGGTCGAAGAATCCCAATCCCTTGCAGAGAAGCGTGCTGCCCAAATCAAGTGGATGCAGGAAAAGGGGATTACGGGTCCCAGAGGCACGCCCAGGGTTCATCCCAGACCAGCGGACGTCGTGAAGCTTGCTGTTCTTAGGACGAAAAACAGCGGCTAGTTAGACGGCGCGATCAGTAGATCGCGCGCGCTTCATATTCGCGGGCCTGATTTTTTTGACCGGCGCGATCGGGGTCGAGATGCTCAGCGCTGCTGCAGCCGATCAGTACGGCTACGGTGCACCGCTCTATTGCATTTTGTACTCCGTTGAAGAGCTTTTGGAAATGCTCGGGATTGTGCTGTTCATGTATGCGCTGCTCGAGCATCTGGCCGATGCAACCGGCGGCGTGGTAGTGCGTTTGCCGGCGCCGCCGGCTTGAACGCCTAGCCCGTGGGTCGGGGCGCCCTGCTATAGTCGCTCCGGGTTAGCCGAGCTATGCCATGACCTTCGACCAGATTTTTCTATTCGCCTTGTTGACATGCGTATTCGTGCTCCTGATCTGGGGCCGCTGGCGCTTTGATCTCATCGCTTTCGCTGCGCTCGTGGCAGCGCTATTGGCGGGGGTCGTCCCGGCGGATCAGGCGTTTTCCGGCTTCGGTCATCCGGCGACAGTGATCATCGCCCTGGTGCTGATCGTGAGCCGCGCGCTGACGAACTCTGGGGTCGTCGAACTCATTGCGCGCTACATCGTGTCAGCTTCGCGGGGGCTCAGCGCACATATCGCACTCATGGCCGGCGTCGCGGCCGCGCTCTCAGCGGTCATGAACAACGTGGCCGCACTGGCATTATTGATGCCGATCGATATCGAGGCCTCGTCCAAGGCGGGCCGCAGCCCAGCGACGACGCTCATGCCACTTTCGTTCGCATCGATTCTCGGCGGAATGATTACCTTGATCGGCACGCCGCCGAACATCGTAATAGCGGAGTTTCGCAACGATGCGCTCGGCGCGCCGTTTTCGATGTTCGATTTTGCGCCGGTCGGTCTCGCATGCGCTGCTGCCGGCATCATCTTTGTCGCGCTGATTGGCTGGCGGCTCATACCGAGTAACGCGGGGAGTGGGGCGGGCGCAGCCGGCCCGATGAAGGCTCTGTTCGACTTCGGCGAGTACGTTGCCGAAGTCCGTGTCCCGGAGGGGGCGAGCATCGTCGGGCAGCGCGTACGCGATCTCGACGATCTCGCCGAGGACGCGGGTGCTGCGATCATCGGTCTGGTTCGTCGCGAACAGCGCATGCCGGGCATGGCGCGCCTCGTCGACATCAGGCCGGCGGATATTCTCGTGGTGGAGGCGCATCCGGATGCGATCGATCGTCTGGTCGGTGCGCTCAGGCTCGAGTATGTTCGCCGCGAGGGGGGTGCTGCACCGGTTGCGAACGAGGATCTGTCGCTGATAGAGGTCGTCGTTCCCGAAGGTGCCCGAATCGAGGGACGTTCGGCCAAGTCGTTGCGCTTGCTGAGTCGTCATGATGTGACCCTTCTCGGGGTGTCGCGACAGGGCCGGCGGTTCCGCGAGCAGGTGCGCAAGCTCGACATTGCGGCGGGCGACGTCTTGTTGCTGCTGGGCCCCACCGACAGGCTGCCCGAGGTGACGACCTGGCTCGGATGCTTCCCGCTCGCGGAGCGCGGTCTGAACGTGTTGCAGCGTCAGAAGGCGGTGTCGACTATCGGGATCT
>JAHEEM010000004.1:0-7397 GCA_024640695.1 Rhodospirillaceae bacterium
GACGTCGTATTGGCAAGCACAATCTCCCAGAAGAAATCGGCAAGGCGCTGCTCGCTAACAACGACGCTCTTTTCCTGCCACCAGGTCTGCAGGTCGACCTTGATACGCAGCTCCCGCACGATCCGGTGGGCGATGCTGTAATACCACCGACCTGCCTCGGTGTTCTCGCCACGTGCGCCGATCTGCGTCAGATCGACGACCGCCGCCAACTGCGCCTCCGCGCGCAGCTTGCGAATCGTTCGGGCCATTAGGCTCGTCTTGCCGCTGGCCTTCGGCCCAAGCAGGTAACAAAATCGGCGCTCAGCGAGTCCCTGCATCAGCATCTCGTCGGCTGCTCGCTCGATATAGCAGGCACGGTCGGGCTGCACGGGGCCGCCGACGACGAAAAACTCCCCGCTTTGGATGGCCCGAGTCATGTGAGTCTAGCTATCCCCGCCGCTCGCCGGAACGCGATCGCCCGCACACCTCCAGGGCAACGGGCACCTGCGAGCAAGAACCTCACCGCTATTGAGTTCGCCGGCATACCCCGGAATTGTAACAGGCCAATGTCTCCTTGCCCTTCCGTGGCGACTGATTCGATCTGCATACTGTGAAATGCGGCAGGTTATAATCGACGCCCACCAGGATCCTTCTCCGAGCACTCTCCATGGCGAGCGCCCATCACCCAACAACCACGGCCACCTCACGATGAAAATCTGTCACTCTCACAACCTCAACCACGATCCGGATTTCGACACGCCGTATGGCATCCGTGTAAGCCTGCCCCCGGGCGATACTTTTCGGGCGCTGGTCGATACGGACTGGGAACAGTTTCACTGGTTCGCGACTGAGCACGATCGCGACCGCGCGCTCGAAGACATGGCAAGCGAGCACATCTACTCGCGGCGCGGCGACCGCCCGACAGTTGTGTTCGACAGAGTCGAGCGAACGCCGGCGTAGCGCTCTGTATGCCAGGCGGCCGGCCTGGCGGACTTACGGACGCGTCTGCCCGTTGCCGCGGACTACGTACTTATAGCTGGTCAGCTGCTCGGCCCCGACCGGACCGCGCGCATGAACGCGACCGGTCGCGATACCGATCTCGGCACCCAGACCGAACTCTCCTCCGTCTGCGTACTGCGTCGAGGCATTGTGCATCAATATGGCGCTGTCGAGCTCCGTGAGGAAGCGCTCGGCAGCTGCCGCTTCATCCGTAACGATTGCTTCGGTGTGACCCGAGCCATGCTGGCGAATATGCTCGAGCGCATCATCAATGCCGGCAACCACGCGCACTGCGATGATCGCATCGAGAAATTCGTAGCCCCAGTCTTCCGGCGCAGCCGCTTTGACCCGTTCGTCGCAGCCGCGCGTGAGCTCGTCGCCGCGCACCTCGCAGCCTGCCTCGATGAGATCTGCAACGATCGGACATAAGTGAGTGTTGGCAATCGCGCTATCGATGAGCAAGGTCTCGGTGGCACCGCAGACTCCCGTGCGGCGCATCTTCGCGTTCAGGGCCACCCGCCGCGCCATCTCCAGATCCGCACCGGAATGAATATAGGTATGGCAGATGCCTTCCAGATGCCCCATGACGGGCACTCTTGCATCCTGCTGCACGCGGGCGATCAAGCGTTTACCGCCGCGAGGGATGATCACGTCGATGAACTCGGCCATGTCGCGCAACAATATGCCAACCGCCTCGCGATCCTGTGTCGGCACGAGCTGAATCGACGTTGCTGGCAGGTCTGCCGCCTCGAGGCCGTCGAGCAAGCATGCGTGAATGGCCGCGTTCGAGCGGACTGCCTCAGAGCCTCCGCGCAGAATCACTGCATTGCCGCTCTTCAGGCACAGTGCGCCAGCATCCGCAGTCACGTTCGGACGGCTTTCGTAGATGATGCCAATGACGCCGAGCGGCACTCGGACACGCTGAATCTTCAGGCCGTTCGGGCGCTCCCATTCGGCGATTACCGCACCGACCGGATCCCCGAAGGCGGCTATCTCCTCCAGGCCGCGCGCCATGGATTCGATTCGTTCCGGATTCAGCGTCAGGCGATCGACCATGGCTTTCGACAAGCCGGCCTTCGAGGCGCCGTCGAGATCGCGCTGGTTGGCGGCAAGAATCTCTCCCGCGCGGGTGCGCAGCGCCGCCGCTGCAGCTCGCAGCGCTCGGTCCTTCGCGGCGGACCCGCTACGAGCCAGGGTCGCGGCCGCCGCCCGGGCGGACTGACCCAACTGACGCATCTGCAACTTGAGGTCGCCCGCGATCTTTTGCTGTGCCGTGGTCATGCTGGCGCCGCTCCGGGGCGTTCTCGGGCCAGGACGAGGTCATCCCGGTGGATCATTTCCTCGCGGCCACGATAACCCAATATTTCCGGTATTGCAGCCGACTGCCTGCCGATGATCGCGCGCGCTTCGCCAGCAGCGTAGGCCACGAGGCCGCGACCGATCTCATTACCGTCGGGATCGATCAGGCTCACGGCATCGCCGCGCACGAAGCTGCCTTCTACTGCCGTTACACCAGCAGGCAGCAGACTTCTTCCTCCCTCGAGCGCAAGCGCAGCCCCTTTATCCAGCTGCAGACTGCCTTTCGGCTTGAGTGTCCCAGCAATCCACTGCTTGCGGGCGGCACGCGGCGTCGATTCGGGCAGAAACCAAGTTGCCCGTGCGCCTTGCTCGAGTGCCTGTATCGGTCGCATCACGCGACCGGAAGTAATCAGCATCTGGCAGCCGGCGCCCATCGCGATGCGAGCGGCATCGAGCTTCGTGCGCATACCTCCGGAACCGTGCCCCGATCCTGGACCTCCAGCCATGTCCAGAAACTCTTTTGTAAGCCTGGCAACTTCGGGAATGTGTCGAGCGCTCGCATCAGTCTGTGGATCGGCTGTATAAAGCCCATCAACGTCCGAAAGCAGAATCAGGCAATCAGCGCTGACCATCTGTGCAACGCGCGCGGCCAGGCGATCGTTATCGCCGTAACGCAGCTCCTGCGTCGCAACCGTATCGTTCTCATTCACGACGGGCACTGCTCCGTAGCGCAGCAACGTGAAAAAGGTGTTGACCGCATTGAGGTAGCGTGGCCGGCTCTCGCTATCGTCGAGCGTTAACAGAATCTGCGCGGCCGTGAGCCCGAAGCCGCCAAGCGCCTCCTCGTAAGCATGCGCGAGCTGAATTTGCCCGACTGCCGCAGCAGCCTGGTGGTCCGGTAGCCGTGCTCGCCGCGAGTCGATCTTGAGCTGTCGTGCACCTAGGGCAACGGCCCCAGATGACACCAAGATAACTTCCTTGCCCTGCTTGCGAAGCATGAGGACGTCGGCGCATAGAGCCTCTAGCCACGAGCGATGCAGTGCGCCGTCACTCTGCTCAACGAGCAGCGCAGAACCGATCTTCAGCACAACACGACTTGCGCTCGCCAGGCGGGCCCCGTTCGTTGTTTGACCCGCGTCAGTCATGACTCGTCCCGCAGAGACCCTGCGAATCCAACCAGGTATTCCACAATGCCGCGCATGACGGTCGTCTCGATAGACGCTAGGTCGGGGAGAGCACGGGCATTCCTCGCGCGACCGCCATGGCACCGCTGCGAACGACCGTCAGGATCTCCGCAAGCTTACCGACCTTGACCAGAAAGCGATCGATATCCTGCGCGCTACCAATCAGCTCGACGGTGAAGTGCCCCTCGTGGTCGTCGAGCATCCGTCCGCCTGCGTCGCTGATGAGCTTCGTGAGCCCCGCGCGCTCGGTCGCTTTAATCTGCAGCTTGAATAACGCGAGCTCGCGCTCGATGTGATCTCCATCGGTCATGTCCACGATGTTGACCACGTCGACGAGCCTACCGAGCTGCTTGGAGATCTGATCGATGACCTCGTCCGAGCCAACCGTCACGAGCGTGAGCCGCGATACCGTAGGATGGTTGGTGGGAGCCACATTGAGGCTCTCGATATTGAAGCCGCGGCTCGAAAACATATTCGCCACCCGCGCCAGCGCGCCGGCCTCATTCTGCAGCAATATGGAGATGATGTGTCGCATTTGAAGCGCCCGAGGCCCTGGCAAGGCGATATCGGCTAGCCGCTAATGTTGGCGTAGAACAACAACTATTGCAATGCACAATATTTTCGTCAACACTCGCGGTGGTGGATTGTGCACATAGGATGATGCATGGGCCGCACGCAGCAGACCAAAGCACCTGTCAACCGGAAACGACACAGCGAAGCAAAAACGCTCATGGAACCTCGCAGTCAGGCCAAGCTGGCAGCCTCGCACCCGCTCGCCGGCACACGGATGAGCGGCGCCGAAACAATCGTGCAGGTCCTCGCCGACGAGGGCGTCAAGACGATTTTCGGCTACAGCGGTGGCGCAATCCTACCGACCTACGACGCTGTCTTTCGATACAACGAGCGCCACAAGGCTAACGGCCGCGAGCCAATGCCCCTGATCGTTCCGGCCAACGAGCAGGGCGCGGGCTTCATGGCCTCCGGGTTTGCGCGGGCAACCGGGCGCGTTGGCGTCGTCATCGTCACCTCAGGTCCTGGCGCCACCAACTGCGTCACTCCCGTTCGCGACTGCATGGCCGACTCGATTCCGATCGTCGTCATCTGCGGCCAGGTGGCTACACACGCCATCGGCACCGATGCATTTCAGGAAGCACCCGTGAGCGCGATCATGGGCTCCGTCGCCAAGCATGTATTCCTGGTCACGGAAGCGGAACGACTGGAGTCTACTATGCGCTCTGCCTTCGAGATTGCGCGTACCGGCAGACCGGGCCCGGTCGTCGTCGACGTACCGAAGGACGTACAAAACTGGATCGGCGCGTTCCAGGGCGAAGGCCTGCTGGCGATGCCGGGATACCATCATCGCCTGGAGCTCATGCGGAAGAACGTGCTCGATGAAGCCCGCTGCGCGGAGTTCTTCAGATTCCTCTCCGAGAGCGAGCGACCACTCATTTATACCGGCGGCGGCGTGATACATGCCGAAGTCAGTGCGCTACTGCGCGAGCTCGCCCTGACCTACCAAATTCCAGTCGTTTCGACGCTGATGGGTCTGGGTGCCTTCGATACGACCAACGAGCTGTCCTTGCACATGCTCGGAATGCACGGCACGGCGTTTGCCAACTACGCCGTGGACGATTGCGATCTGCTAATCACGATAGGTGCGCGCTTCGATGACCGCGTCGCAGGCGATCCACCGAAATTTGCGCCGCGCGCGAAGCGCGTGCTGCATTTCGACATCGACCCGTCAGAGATCCACAAGGTCAAGTCGGCCGACTGGTTCCATATCGGGCGTTTCCGCGATGCGCTGGAGGCGCTAATCGGCTACGGCAAACGGAAATCGGTCACTGTCGACCACGAGCCGTGGCTGAAGGAAATCGCGGAGCTCAAGACGACCTACGCCTTGAACTACGATCGCGATAGCGCGCTGATCCAACCCAATTACGTGATAGAAACAATCAACCAGCTCACACGCGGTGAGGCGATAATCACGACGGGCGTCGGCCAGCACCAGATGTGGGCGGCGCAATATTTTGATTTTCGTGAACCACGTTTATGGCTCACGTCGGGCAGCATGGGCACGATGGGATTTGGACTGCCGGCTGCGATCGGAGCCCAGTTCGCCCAGCCCGGCAAGCTAGTCATCGACCTCGACGGCGACGCGAGCATCCGCATGAATATCGGCGAGCTCGAAACCGTGACAACTTACGACCTGCCCGTAAAGATCGTAGTCCTAAATAATTATGGCGACGGCATGGTCATGCAGTGGCAGCGCATGTTCTTTAAAGGCAGGCTGTCCGGCAGCGACAAGTCGCTGCGTAAGAAGGACTTCATCAAGGCTGCGCAGGCCGACGGCTTCCGCTATGCCCAGAAGCTCGAGCGCAAGGCCGACGTCCCGCGCATCATCGAGGAATTTCTCGCCTTCGAAGGCCCGGCCTTTCTCGAGGTCATCATTGATCCGGAAGCCAGCGTGTATCCGATGGTGCCGCCAGGCCTGTCCTACCGCGACATGGTTACCGGCGATTTCATCCCGAACCGCTATGACGGCCACCGCAAGACGCCGGCCGGTTCCTCGGAGATGTTCTAGCCCTGTCCGTGCGGGCTCCCCGAGATGCGGCAGCACTCGTGCGGTGCCGCATGCCCGCGGCCTACTCTGGCGACCGACTCCAGCGCCGGACCACCCTGACCACTGCCGCAGTCAGCGCCTGAAGGTCGTCCTCACCCATCACGAACGGCGGCATCAGATAGACGACATCGTGGAATGGCCGCACCCAGACGTCCTCGGCTAGCAACGCCTGCCGCAGACCATCGAGGTTCGGCACCCGGTCGAGCTGCACGACACCAATCGCACCTTTGACACGCACATCCACAACATGCACGAGCGCGCGGCATTCGGCTAATCCGTCGGCCAACCGAGCCTCGATCGCGGCGACTTGCTCGAGCCTCGGCTCGGTAGCGAATAGACCTAGCGATGCATTTGCGGCAGCGCAAGCCAACGCGTTACCCGTAAACGTCGGTCCATGCATGAGCGCATGCTCTGGGTTCTCGGAGAGAAAAGCAGCGTGGACACGCCTGGTCGCTACAGTTGCTGCAAGCGGCAAGGTGCCTCCCGTCAACGCCTTGGATAGCATGATGATATCCGGCGTGATCGCCGCCTGTTCACATGCAAACAAGCTGCCGGTGCGCCCGAAGCCCGTGGCAATCTCATCGAGCAGCAACAGCACATCATAACGCGCCGCTATCTCGGCAATCGCCGCAAGCACCTCTGCAGAGTGGAACTTCATGCCGCCGGCCGCTTGCACCAGCGGCTCGAGGATAATGCCGGCAAGCTCCCCACGATGCCGTTCGACGATCCGCTCGAAGGCCGCCAGCTCGTCGCGGCTGCGTGGCAAGTCGACAATGAGCTGACCGGCGACGAGATCACCGAACAGTCGGTGCATGCCTTCCTGCGGATCGCATACGGACATCGCAGCGAAAGTATCGCCGTGGTAGGCGTTCCGGAACGCGAGAAACCGAGATCTTCCGTGCACGCCCTGGTTCAACCAGTACTGCACGGCGATCTTCATACCAACTTCGACGGCAACCGAGCCCGACTCGGAAAAAAACACGTGCTCGAGATCGCCGGGAAGAAGCTCCGCCAAGCGGTCCGCAAGGGTCAAGGCCTGCTCGTGAACGAGGCCGCCGAGCATGACGTGAGGCATCTTCTCGAGCTGATCGGCTACCGCTGCCGCAATGACGGGGTGGTTGTAGCCATGACAGGCCGTCCACCACGAGGAGATTCCATCGATGAGGCTGCGACCGTCGGCGAGGATAATGCGCGCGCCTTGTGTTCGAGCGACAAGACTGGGCTCTGGCGCCGTCCGCTCCTGACGGTAGGGTAACCACAGCCGGTGCTGCATGTCAGCAGCAGGCCTTAGCGCATGCAAGGCACTCTAGGCTTCT
>JAHEEM010000004.1:7407-24826 GCA_024640695.1 Rhodospirillaceae bacterium
TCGGCAGATTCTCGCAAAAAGGCCCCTCCTCCAAGCCTGGCTTGAGCCCGAGCCAGACTGCAACGCAGTGACGCAGTATAGGTATACTCGCGTTTTCTTAGCTACCATGCTGCAGTGGAACACCCGCAGCGCGCTCCTTCTGCCGTGCAGCTCATGCCCGTAAGGCCCCTCGCGGTCGAGCGGGATACAAAGATAGGTTTAGTTTTATGACTGAAATTACCTGCTTCAAGGCTTACGACGTGCGCGGCCGCGTGCCCGAAGAGCTCAGCAACGACGTCGCCTATCGTATCGGGCGCGCATATGCCGAGTTCGTGCGACCTCGGCAGGTCGCCGTCGGCCGCGACATTCGGCTCACGAGCTCCGAGCTTTCCGACGCGCTGCGGCGGGGCCTCAACGACTCGGGCGTCGATGTGATCGACATCGGGATTGGCGGCACCGAGCTCGTATACTTCGCCACCGCCCACTGGCAGCTGGACGGCGGCATCATGGTCACGGCCAGCCACAACCCGCCGAACTACAACGGCCTGAAGCTCGTGCGTGAGGAAGCACGGCCCATCAGCGCGGATACCGGACTGATAGAGATCCGCGCGCTGGCGGAACGCGAGCAGTTCCCCAGCGCATCGAGAAAGGGCCGCACGGAAGAACGAGACATTCTGCCAGCCTACATCGACCACCTGCTGTCCTATATCGACCCGGATGCCCTCGCTCCGCTCAAGATCGTCGTCAATGCCGGCAATGGCGGCGCCGGACCGATCATCGATCGACTCGAGCCGCACCTGCCATTCGAGTTCATCAAGATCAACCACACGCCAGATGGAACGTTCCCCAATGGCGTGCCCAATCCGATGCTCGAGCAAAACCGAGCAACCACGGCCGAGCCGACCCGCGAGCGCGGCGCGGCTCTCGGAATAGCCTGGGACGGCGACTTCGACCGTTGTTTCTTCTTCGATGAGACCGGACGGTTCATCGAAGGGTATTACATGGTCGGGCTGCTGGCAGAGGCATTCCTGGAGAAATTACCTGGCCAACGTATCGTCCATGATCCGCGCCTGACCTGGAACACGCTCGACATCGTGTCGCGCATGGGCGGCGAAGCGGTTCTGAGCAAATCTGGCCACGCATTTATCAAGGAGACCATGCGCACCCACGATGCGGCCTACGGCGGGGAGATGAGCGCGCATCATTATTTCCGCGACTTCTCCTACGCCGACAGCGGAATGATCCCGTGGCTGCTCGTTGCCGAGATCATGAGCCGCCGCGGAGCCCCGCTATCGACGCTCGTCGACGCGCGTATGGCCCTGTTCCCTGCCAGCGGAGAGATCAACCGCAAGGTCGCCAACGCAGCCGCGGCAATCCAGACACTGGAGAGCCGCTATCGGGACGGCGCGGTTCAGATCGACCACACCGATGGCCTGAGCGTGGACTTTGCAGACTGGCGCTTTAACCTCAGGACGTCTAACACCGAACCCCTCGTCAGGCTCAACGTCGAGAGCCGTGGCGATGCGGCACTCATGGAAGCCAAAACAACGGAACTGCTGCAGCTCATCGGTGGCGAGCCTGGCTAGGTTCCCGCGAAAGCATAGGTAATAACCAAGATTCGCCGCCCAGGGCGCGTGTGCGAAACTACAACCGATCGACAGCCTGGAAAGCTCAGTTAGAACTCGGAAGAGGCGCGCTATGCAAATCGGCGAAATATGCCACCGCGACGTGATCCGTGTCGGCAAGGAGGCCTCGATCCTCGCAGCGGCGCAGGCCATGCGTGAGCATCATGTCGGCGATGTCATCGTGACCGAGCTGGCCAGTGGCATCGAGAAACCGATCGGCATTGTCACGGACCGGGACATCGTCGTCGAGCTCCTGGCAAAGGAAATCGATCCCAACACCGTTACAGTGGGCGATGTGATGAGCTTGACCGTGGTCACGGCTAAATACGATGCCGACATCTTCGAGACCTTGCGCTTCATGGATATCAAGGGTGTACGCCGCCTCCCCGTTCTCGACCGGAACGGCTCGCTGTTCGGCATCCTCAGCGCTGACGATTTCCTGGGTGTGCTCACGAAAGAGCTCAGCTTCCTGGCCGACTTGTCCCAACGGCAGATCGAGCGCGAGCGTACGACGCGGGCGTAGCGGAACCACGCCAGTACGATGCGCCCCGCTGCGACAACGGATGCGCTGATCTCGAGCCTGTTGAGCCCGTCAATCTATGGCGGCAACGTCACCGCCGTCAGGCTAGTAGAGACGCATATCTCCTGGGTCCTCCTGACGGGACAATACGCCTATAAGATCAAGAAGCCCTTAAAGCTCCCTTTTCTGGACTTCACGACCCTCGATGCTCGTCACCGATATTGCGAGGAAGAGCTCAGGCTCAATAGCCGTCTCGCTCCCGAGCTCTATCTCGAGGTGATTCCAATCGGCGGCCGGAGCGACAGGCCTGTCCTGGGCCAGCAACCCGCGATTGAATATGCCGTCAAGATGGTGGAATTTTCTGCCAACGCCCGCCTGGATCGGCGGATCGCTGCCGCGGCGATCAGCGACGCGGACATCGCCGAATTCGCAGAGTCGATCGGCCGGTTTCATGCGGCTCTGCCGCCGGCGGCGTCGGACTCCGACTTCGGCACCGCATCGCAGGTCGTCGCCGGCGTCGACAGGAATGCCCAAGAAGCCGCCGCGGTGATCGCCGCGGGCCTCGAGCCGGACGGAGTGATCCGGCGATACCTCACGCTGCTTGGCTCCAAGCTCATTCCTGTGATCGATGCCCGCAAGCAATCGGGGGCGGTTCGGGAGGGTCACGGTGATCTGCATCTCGAGAATCTCGTCTACTGGCGATCGAGGATAGTCCCCTTCGACGCGCTCGAGTTTGATCCCGCGCTGCGCTGGATCGATGTGATCGATGAAGCCGCCTTCGTGATGATGGACCTCATGGCGCATGGCCGGACCGACCTCGCCTACCGGTTTATCAATCGCTACCTCGAGGTGACCGGCGATTACGAGAGCTTGGCCGTCCTAAGGTACTACTTGATTCATAGAGCGCTTGTGCGCGCTAAGGTACGGGCCATCAAGGGCACCCAAGGCCATGCTGATGCAGCTGACCCGCAAACATGCGCCTACCTCCAGCTCGCTCAGCGCCTTGCCGCCCCGCGGTCACCCGTACTCACCATTACGCACGGTCTATCGGGCAGCGGCAAAACGACTTGGACCGATGCATTGCTAGCGGCGCTGCCAGCGGTGAGGCTGCGCTCGGACCTCGTCAGGAAGCAGCTCGTGGGCCTGGACGAGCACGCCTGGAGTCACTCCCCGGTCGGCGGCGGCATCTATGCTGCGGCAACCAGTGAGCAAGCCTACGCCGAGTTGGCCCGCGGCACGCTGGCGGGACTCACAGCCGGATTCAACGTCATCGTCGACGCGGCCTTTCTGCGCCGCGAGCAACGCCAGCAATTTGCCGCCCTTGCCGCGCGCGCGCGAGCCGGATTCGCGATTCTCGACTGCCATGCGCCGATCGATACACTGCGGCAACGCATCACGCTGCGGCAGGCGCAAAATCGCGACGCCTCCGAGGCGACCTCCGCGGTGCTCGATCATCAGCTTGCGACGCGCGATCAGCTCACACTGGCGGAGCGGGAGCATGCCGTTTGTATCGATACCGAGGCAGGACCGCCGCTCGAGGAGATCATCGCCGGAATAGAGGCTGCCCGATGCTAGACTGAACTCCAGTCGACTCACAGCACGCGACCGCAAAAGATCGCTCGAAATAAGGACCCCGTTGATGCCGCCAGAAGCACCTAGCCTAACCGAGCCGCGCCAGCTGCCCACGGAGGCGCTCTACAGACGATGCGACGCTAGCTGCTTTTCCTTCAAGACGACCGCGGAGCTCGAGCTACTCGAGGTTGCGGTTGGGCAGCAGCGCGCCCTGTCGGCACTGGAATTCGGCGTGCGCATGACAGGCGACGGATACAATCTCTTCGTTCTAGGCCAGGCCGGCAGCCATCGGCATCGTATCGTGCGGAGATATCTCGAGACCCTGCAGCCGCGCGAGGCGATGTCAGACTGGTGCTACGTCAATAACTTCGAAGACGACCGCAAACCGATCGCACTGTGCCTTCCTGCCGGTAAGGGCAGCGAGCTAAAACAGTCTATGACGCGCCTCGTCGAGGAACTGCTTGCATCGATTCCCGCAGCGTTCGAAGGCGAAAATTACCGTAACCAGGTTGCGGAAGTCAGCCAGGAATACGAGGAGCTGCATCGCGAGAGGATGGAAACCCTGCAAGCCGAAGCGCAGCAACACGATGTCAGCCTAGTTCCGACACCTCACGGATTCGCAATCGCACCGACTCAGAAAGGCAAACTGCTATCAGACGAGGAATTTGACAAGCTGCCCGAGGAGCGGAAACAGCGCACGAAAACCGCCATGGATGCCATGACTGAAAAGCTCCGCGCGCACATCGAAGAGCTCCCAGAGTGGCACAAGCAACGCCGCGAACGGATCAAGGCGCTCAACCGAGAAGTCACAACAGCAGCTATACGCGCGCCGTTCGTCGAACTGATCGCGCGATATCAGGACCTTCCCGACGTCAGCCAACACCTGGAACGATGCCGGGAGGATGTGCTTGATAACGCCGGCGACTTTCTGCCGGAAGACTCCAACCAAGGCCCATTCGGCGTCAGCCCAACGCGTTCATTGCGCCGCTATGAGATAAACGTAATCGTCGATCAGCCCGTGAACGGCGAGCTACCGATAGTCTACGAAGGCAATCCAACCTATCAGAATCTGCTCGGGCGTGTCGAACACGTCCCGCAGTTCGGCGCGCTCGTTACGGACTTTACGATGATCCGGCCCGGCGCCCTGCACAAGGCGAATGGCGGTTTTCTATTGCTGGATGCGGATCGTTTGCTGACGGAGCCCTATGCCTGGAGCTCGCTGAAGCGAACCCTGTTTGAGAAGGCGATACGGATGGAGTCACTAGGGCAGCAGCTCAGTCTCGTGAGCACCGTCTCCCTCGAGCCTGATGCCATACCGATAGATTTAAAGGTGATCGTACTAGGCAGCCGTAGATTGTATCTGCTGCTCTGCGAGCTCGACCCGGATTTTCGGGAGCTCTTCAAGGTCGCCGCCGATTTCGAGAATCGAATCGATCGGACGAACGAGAATGTGCAGCTGTATGGGAGACTCATCGCAACCATTGCGCAGCGCGAGAAGCTGCGACCACTGACGCCTGAGGGAGTTGCGCGCGTCATCGAGCGGAGTTCGCGCCTGATCGGCGACTCGGAAAAACTCAGCACGCGGCTGCGGGACATCTCTGACCTGATACGCGAGGCGGACTACTGGGCGAAGCAGGCGTCTAGCGAAACCGTGCAAGCCGAGCACGTGCAAGCCGCCATCGATGCGCAGACCCATCGCTCGGACCGCATGCGTGAAGAGATGCACGAAGCAATTCATCGCAATGATATCCTGATCGATACCGGGGGAGAAAAGATCGGACAAGTCAACGGGCTCTCCGTCATCGATCTCAGTAGCTTCTCCTTTGGCCAACCCTCACGGATTACCGCTAGCGTCAGCATCGGCGACGGCAAGATCTTGGATATCGAGCGCGAGACCGAGCTTGGTGGCCCCATCCACTCCAAAGGAGTTTTGATCCTTTCTTCCTACGTCAGCGGCACCTTCGCGCCCACGACCCCGGTCGCGTTCTCGGCGAGCCTGGTTTTCGAGCAGAGCTACGGCGGTGTCGAAGGCGATAGCGCCTCCGTCGCGGAGACCTGCGCGCTGCTGTCGGCGCTGGCCTGTTTGCCGATCAAGCAGTCGTTGGCAGTGACGGGCTCGGTCAACCAGCATGGCGAAGTTCAGGTGATCGGCGGAGTCAACGAAAAGATCGAAGGATTCTTCGATGTCTGCCGAGCGCGCGGCCTTTCGGGAGACCAGGGCGTAGCCATTCCCGCTGACAATACCAAGCACCTGATGCTGCGCGCCGATGTCGTCGAGGCTGTACGCAAAGGCGAGTTTGCGATTTTTCCGGTGACCACGATCGACGAGGCAATCAGCCTGCTGACCGGAGTTACCGCCGGCGCGCGCGGTGCGAACGGGCAGTTCCCAGCTGAGAGCGTGAACGGTCGCGTCGAGCAACGCCTAATAGAGTTTGCCGACTTGCGCAGGGAATTCGATCACGCGCGCAAGGATCATGATGAGGATGAACCCTGACCGAAAATGGCGAAAGAGCAGCTCTTGACTGAATTCAGTGACGCAAGGCGATCGATCATCATTGCGCTGGATCCGTCGGCGCCCGGCTACGCGAGCCTCGGAATTCTGCGGCATCTCCTCGATCGCCGCGACCGGCAGTTTCTAGGCCTGGTTATCGAGGACACCGACCTGCTCGCACATGCCCACAGCCGGATGGCCACCGAAGTTGCGCTGTCAGGCGTTGCGCGGCCACTCGAGCTGACTGTGCTCGAACGCCAGATTCGAGCTCAATCGGCTGCAATTCGCCAGGCCTTCGAACGCGAAGCCGCCCGTGTCGGCCTGCCGTATGCATTCAAGATCCTCCGCGGCAAGGTTACAGGCGAGTTTGCCCTGGCGGCGGCCGGTGCCGAGATGGTCATAGTCGAGCTGCCGCGCGCCGCAACGGGAACGGAATCGGTTTGGAGCAATCGCCTTGAGCAGATATGCAAGGCCGATCTGCCCACGGTGCTCTATGCTCGCGAGGGCTGGACCGGAAATAACACGGTGCTGGCAGTTATCGAGACCCTCGATGACATCGAAGCAACATTACACGCGGCGGGCGTGCTGGCCCGCGCGGGCGCCGCCACGCTGACCGCGCTGATCAGCGAGGATGTCGAGGTCGAGGACACCAGGGTTCAGGCCGTCCTCAATGCGGCCATGCGCGAAGGGAGCGTGCGGATACGACGGCTAGCGCCCCTGGATCTCGCATCGCGTTCGCTCGCTTACCTCGCCCGGACCGGTCATGCCCGGGCCCTCGTTGCCCCCGCGCGGCTGGCAAACTCAAACCGACGATTCATGCGCGAGATCCTGCAGCTTACTCGCTGCTCGATCGTGCTCGTGAACCCGCCATGCGGTCGTTAGATTTCAGCGATCTCTAGCTATAACCGAGTTCGCCCAAGCCCTCGGATAAAAAGCCCGCCAGCAACAGCGTACCTATAAGGTACTCGACAGTTCGCTCATTTCAGCTGTCTTGAGCCGTCTCCATCGCGGCTTCCCACTCGTCGGACGAATAATCACCTCGACCGACCCACATCAATGCGACCAGGGTCACCTGCTGATCCGGCTCGAGATCGTCTATCGTGGTCTTGATCTCCTGATACGTCGGATCGTCGCCATGATCGTCGAGTAGCTGCCGCGCCCAGTCATCACCGGGACTCAAGGGCTCCTCCGGTATCGTGACTCCTTCCTTGACGTGGAACCCGCGGGCCCGTTCGATGATGAACTGCACTGTCTGGGGGTTTAAATCCCTCGTTGTTTCTCGCTATCTTTAGGCTCTGAGGTTCTGTCGGCTCTCGATCTCGTGTAGGGCCAGCCAGCGTACGAGATCGGCATGGAACAGCAGGCCGACGAGCTGACCGGCCTCGAGAACCGGAATTGGATCAGACTTCGATGCGACCAACAGCTTGAGTGCATCGCCGCCGCGCACATTTGCCTCGATCGAGTCTTCGATGCCCACCATTGCGTCGCCAACTGTTTCCGGCGGTCGCTCAGCCTTGAGGGCGGACCGAATGGATTCGAGGCCGATCAATCCGACGAGTACCCGGTCTCGGAGCACAGGCCAGGCGATCTGATCGCTACGCAGCAATTTTTGATCGATGAACGCCTGCAATGGCGCATCGGGCTGCACGCTCTCAAAGCGCGTGCGCATGAGATCCTTGACGGTCAGCGACTCCATTGCTTGCGTCAGCAGCAGCTGCATGTAGCTGCTCCGCGCTGCGTTATTCAGAAACCAGCCGATCAACAGCAGCCAGAGACCCTGAACCAGAGCCCCAGCAAGCGCCTCCCAGACACCAAGGCCCATGAGGCCCCAGGCGAATCCGCGGCCCACGCGCGATGCCCATTCGGTGGCGCGACGTAGATCACCACTGAGCCACCACAGCGCCGCGCGGAGCACGCGGCCGCCGTCCAGAGGGAATCCAGGGATCAGGTTGAATACCGCCAGCATCACGTTGATGGGTCCGAGCCACAGCAGCAGCGTTGCGCCCGGCCCCAGACTCGCCATCGCGTCCTCGGGATCAGCCTGAAGCGAATCGACGAATTCCCCACCAGCAAGGCTGGTGCCGGCCAAAGTAAACACCGCGCCAAGCGCCAAGCTCATCAGCGGCCCCACGATTGCTACACGAAACTCCGTGTCGGGCGACTGCGGCTCGCTTGCGAGCTCGGACACCCCACCGAATACGAACAAAGTGATGCGCGGCACCGCGATTCCGTGCCGCTGCGCCATGATCGAGTGGGCGAGTTCGTGCGCGAGCAGCGACGCGAAAAAGAGCACTCCGGCTGCGGTAGCCGTTCCCCAAGCCAATGCTGGCCCCCAGGTCGGGTGCCACTGTGGAAAAAGTCCTGCGCCGAGACTGTAAATAACGAGGAAGAAGATGATCGCCAGGCTGATATCGAGGCAAATTTCGATCCCGTGAATCTTGCCTAGCCGGAAACCCCTAGTCCGCATAGCTGGCGCCTGCCGAGGTATGCAAGCTAGGCCCCATGCTTCACCAGCAGCACATCGCATTGAACCGCTGCAACGATTCTCTCCGCCGTGCTACCGAGCACCCAGCTCTCGAGGGCACCTCGCTTGAGCGCACCGAGGACGACCAGATCGACGCTGTGCTCCGTAATATAGTCGACGAGTTGCTCGACTGGGTCGCCCGGCAGCAACACCGCATGCGATTCCCTGACCCCGAACTCTGCAACAAGCTCCAACAGCGCCTGCCGGTGGACCGCCTCGATATTCTCCGTTCCGTAGAAGACTCCCGGTAAGACCTCCACGGACGACGCGAGCGCGAAAGATTCCGGATCCGGGTAGACGTGGCCGACCAGCAGATTAGACGCGGAGGCCGTCGCGAGCGTGGACGCAATACCGAGAATGCTGCGATCGAGCCCTTCAGGCTCGGCGTGGCGGTGCAGCGGGTCCACCGCAGCCAGCACGGTCCTATAGCCCTCGAACTGCGGATCCCGTGCCAGCAGCATCGGGCACGGGCAGCTACGCATCAGTTGCCAGTCGACCTGCGCCAGCCGAGTGTGCGGCCTCGAGCCCGCTTGATGCGTACCCATTACAAGCAGGTCCGCGCCCCAGCGCTCAATCTCAGCGAGTATGATGTCCTCGGCAGGGTGGCCCCAGCAAACTTTGCACTCTGCCTCGACACCCCAGTCCTTCATCGACGCGGCGAGATCGGCCAGAACGGCACGCTCGGACTCGACGAGACCGACCTGCGCTGCGAGTGCCTCGGCTTCGCCTTTGAGCAGGCCGAGGGAAATTTCCGGATCGTAGACGCAGCTCATTAGGCGCAGCTCTGCGCTCAGGTTCTCCGCAAGAAAACGCGCGTGATATATAGACAGAGGCAAACCCCCTTGCCAAGGCTTGAGCGCAACGAGCACTTTGTTGAATTGTTCTCGCATCGTGATTACTACGTATAGCCGAGCCTTTGGTTGCTACCTGAGAATCCTCGTACGCAACTCTAGATCACTAAAGGCTCCGACGGATATCCGAATTGATACCTACTCCCGATAGCATGGACGCTGATTGGCGCGGGACGATATGCATCGTTATGCCCAACAGCCACGAACAGCAGTCACTGAGCCTGCTGTTGCAAGACCTTGGCCACGTGATCGTCGGGCTTCCCAACGCCGAAACGTTTCTATCCCGGCTCGGCGCACGGAAGCCGAGCTGCGTGATCGCCGCCGTCGATCTGCCGGGCCTATCGGGTTTAGAACTACTCAAGGAACTGACGGCCCGCCAGCTGACGGTACCGACGATCCTGATCGGGACGCACGGAAGCATCCGCGGCGCCGTGCTGGCGTTGCGCAGCGGCGCAAGGGATTACTTCGACAAACCCTTGCGTCATAGGGCCCTCTACAAGGCCGTATCTGCTAGCCTCGGTATGAAGCCAATAGCGGTCGCCCACAGAAACTACCTCTCCTAGGAACTGGAACGACCATGAGCAAGACAGACGATCGAGCGCCTGCGGGTCGACCGCAAATTCGCAATCTGCGGGAGCGTAGGCACGATACTTACAAGCTACGCGGAAAGCTCCCGGAGCCCACCGTGTGCCCACAGTGCGGCGCGAGCTATCACAAAGGCCATTGGACTTGGGAGAAGCCCTCTTCCGACGAAGAGGCCCATAGCCAGCTTTGCCAGGCCTGCCAACGCATGAACGACAGCTACCCCGCCGGCGAGTTGACGATAGGCGGTGCATTCGCTGTCGCGCATCAGGAGGAGATCCTTAATCTCGCAAACAATACCGAGAAACAAGAAAAAGCCGAGCACCCGCTCAATCGCATCATGGCGATCGACAACATTGAGGGTGGCCTACGCATCCTGACGACGGACATTCATTTGCCGCGCCGCATTGCAGAGGGACTCGAGCGAGCATGGGACGGAGAGCTCGACATACATTACGACAAAGAAGGCTACTTCGTTCGAATTTCCTGGCGGCGCGAGCACTGACGACGCGCTGCCACGCAGCGCTGCCCATCGAACGCGAATACCGGCTCGATACCACTCGAGACGGTGTCGGCGAGGATCCTTCCGGCTGGCAGAAAAGTGAATTCCTCGAGCGCCTCCATAAATCGCGCCTGCCAGCGTGCTGGATCGCGGGTCTCGACGGCGGCGAGCGCAGCCGCGACGCGGTTCCAAGTGTCCCGAATCGATGCCTTGCCTCCGTCGGATCCGACGTAACGATATTTGCTGTCCCAGATCTCCTCGGGCAGCTGGCGACTAAAGCCCTTCTGTGACTTCAAGTCAAAAATCCACCGCTGAACTGCCGCCGCCGATGGCCGTGTGCAGGGCTCCGCCCACCCAAAGCTAGAGGGTATCTCAGAAACGTTACCGTGCCAGGTTTTGTATATCATCGCTTAGAGTCCGCCCCGGAGCCGCTAGCTGTCCGGTGACGGGTCGAGAGCGCCACCGCCTCAGCGGCGTGGCCCAAATTTTCCCTGGAGAGAACCGCTTGAGCGACGAATCCTTGAATCGCTTCGTGACTGAGAAGCTCGCCGACCTTGAGAAACGTGACCTTCGCCGCACACTAAGGGCCACGGGTCGCGCGCACGGCGCAAGTGTGCGACGCGGCCAACACGAGCTCGTCTCTTTCGCCTGCAATGACTACCTCAACTTGTCACAGCATCCGGAAGTCATAGCGGCGAGCTGCGCGGCAACCCGCGCGCTCGGCGCCGGGGCCGGCGCGTCGCGGTACGTAACCGGCAATCACGCGCTCTACGCGCCGCTCGAGCAAAGCCTCGCCAGCCTCAAGGGCACCGAAGACGCGATCGTATTCGGGAGTGGATACCTCGCCAACATCGGGGTGATCCCAGCGCTTGTCGGCCCGCAGGATTTGATCGTCATGGATGAGCACTGCCACAGCTGTCTGTTCGCCGGTGCAAAGCTGGCAGGCAGCCGCATTATCGAGTTCGCGCACAATGACGCGGCGGCGGCGGAGGATTTACTCGCCCGCCACCGAGCCCAGCACCGCTTCAGCCTCGTGCTCACCGAGGGCGTCTTCAGCATGGACGGCGACCGTGCGCCGCTCGCCGAGTTGCTGGCTAGCGCACGACGCCACGACGCATGGCTAATGTCCGACGACGCGCACGGCCTTGGCGTGGTCGGCGAAGGTCGAGGCTCAGGGACCGTGGCAGGCCAGCCGTTAGATATTCCCCTTCAAATGGGCACGCTGTCTAAGGCAGTCGGCACTTACGGCGGATATCTCTGTGCGAGCCGCGCGGTCGCGGAGTTGATCCGCAACCGCGCACGCAGCCTGATCTACACGACCGGGCTCCCGCCGGGTGTAATCGCGGCGGCGACCAAGGCGCTCGAGATTATCGCGACCGACAAAGCACTCGTCGCACGACCCCTCGCCGCTGCGCGCCACTTCGCGGCGATCCGCGGCATGCCAGAGCCACAGAGCCCAATTGTTCCGATCCTGCTCGGCACTCCGACCCGGGCCCTCGATGCGAGCGCGGCGCTGGAGGAGCGCGGCTTCCTCGTCGTCGCGATCCGGCCGCCAACGGTTCCAGAAGGAACCGCGCGCCTGCGCTGCGCCTTCTCGTCAGCGCACTCACAGGACGACATCGAAGGGCTCGCTGGCGCCCTGAGCAAAGTGCTCGCTTCGTTGTGAGCTCGATCTTCATCACGGCTTCGGGAACAGAGGTCGGCAAGACCTTGCTCGCCTGCCTGATCATCACCCAGCTCAGGCGCCGCGGCATACCGGTGCGAGCGCTCAAACCCGTTGTCACGGGCTTCGATTCTTCAGACGCTATGGGCAGCGATCCAGCGCTGCTTCTCGATGCGCTCGGGTTACCGCTCGACAAAGCTCATCTCGATCGATTGAGCCCTTGGCGATTCCGCGCGCCGCTATCACCCGACATGGCTGCAGCGCGCGAGCAGCGCGCGATCCCGTTCACCGAGCTCGTAAGCTTTTGCGGCGCAAGCACCGGACTTGGCATGACAGTCATCGAAGGCATTGGCGGAGTCATGGTACCGATCGACGCCGAGCATACAGTGCGAGATTGGATCGCGGCCCTTGGCAGCGCCGCGGTGCTGGTGACCGGCAGTTATCTTGGCGCGATCAGTCATACGCTCACCGCGCTCACGGCGCTAAAGTCCATGCAGATCGCAGTCCGCGCGATCGTGGTGAGCGAATCCGCGGATCAACCTGCGCCGGCGAGCGAAACCGCCCGCACGATTCAACGATTCGCCGACTGTACCCCAGTGTGCGTGCTGCCTCGCCTGACTGATATCGAGAACGCGCCGGACATCCTGGGCATGCTCGGCCTCGGCGACGAATCGTTCTCAACATAAAAAAGCGGGCGGCGCCCGGTCAGGCGCCGCCCGAACGCAGCGCACAGTTATTTCTGCGCGACTCGGCCAGCGGTACCCGCGGGAATCAGCGTGAGCTGAACGCGGCGCTCCAACGCCATCCCATCCATGTCCTCGTGCGCTGCATGGGCCTCGCGCTCGCCGCGCGCATCCATCACAATTTGACTGACCGGAACCCCCGCGCGGAGCAAGATCTCGCGCACCGATGCGGCGCGCTGCGCGGAAAGCTGCTCGTTGAACTCCGCGGCACCACGTGCATCGGCATGACCTTCGATGCGCAGCAGCATGCCGTCCATCCCGGCGATAAGCTCGGCGAGCCGTTCGAGCCGGTCGCTTGTCTCCCCGGCAAGATCGGCAGCGCCAGTCTTGAACAGCACCTGCACATCGAGCGCCTCGCGCACCCGGTCGCGCATCAATTCAGCCTCGCTGTGATAGTCCGCCGTGAGACGCCGCAGCTCCTGCTCGCCGCCCTCTACCAGGTCATTCAGGCTTGCAACTGCGTCCTGGGTCTCCCGCCAGCGCCGCGCGTAGTCGTCACGCTCGGAGCGCTGCGTATCGAACGCATCACCGAGCCATCCGCCCAACGCCGCGCCGAAAACCACACCCAGGGGTCCGCCGGCGAGGCCGCCGGCCACGGCTCCGCTGGCCAGCCCGATACGCTCCTGCCGGTGCGGCAACGAGGTCTCTTCGGCGGTCCAGCCGACGCTCGTAAACGACAGTGCCGCCAATGTCGTGATGATGATCTGAGTATTCATGGCTACGCTCCTTAAGTTCGCCTCGTGCCTGATTGCACGGAACCATTAGAGCGACCGGCCATGACCTGCGCATGCCGAAATCTGGCAGAAAAGTGCTGGAATATGACGAATAATGGCGGATGCCGCGCGCGCGGCGTGCAGCTTAACTTAGTCGCTCAGCCCCTGAGCGAAGGCAGCGCGACAAAGGTCCCGCCGTTACGCTGACAGAGCTCGCGCATCAGGATAGCGAACCGCGCCGAAGATAGCAGCTCGCCGTTGGCGACCTCGTAGTAGACGGGAAACGCCACTGCATGAATGCGTACTCTGCGCGTACCGTCAGCCCCAGCACTGTTGCGCCGATCGACCTCGCGCACGACCGCATCGATCGAGCCCGACGAAAAATCATCGCTATAGACGTAAAGGCTGATTTTCTTTTCTGGATCGTAAAACGTCTCTATCGCCTCGAGGATACCTTCACGCGGACTCGAATTTGAAAAAGCGTCCCAGTTCGACATCGCATCGTTAATCGCCTCCCGGCGACCAGCCGTATCAGGTATCCACTCATTGCGGTAGCTCTTGAACATGTACTCGCCCATGTCATTCATGACCTGGATACCCTTGACCTGCGGATACACCTCCAGCGTTTCCCGGATTTGCTGACGCACGCGATCCCACGCATAGCGCTGCATGCTGCCGGACGTGTCGATAATGAAAATAATGTACTCGCTATCCACAGGGATGCCGCCGACGACGTAGTCATCGGGATCGGGACGATAGTTCGCAAGCAGGCGCTGCATCTCCTCGGTCAACCGCTGCTTCGCCTGTGCGAGGCGGCCCGCGAGCTCGGACGATATGCTGGCGTCGTCCGAGCTCGCCAGCACCGCTGCACGGATTCGGACAAGCTCTTCCTGCAGCTGCGCAATCTGCACCTCGTCCGTCTCGACGCTTTCCGCGGTCATCAGGCGCTCCCGCTGCACCACGTCCGTCTCTCCAAGAATGTCGTTGAGCTCTTCCTGATAGCGCGCGATCAATCCCTCAAGCTGCTCGTGACTCTCCTCCAGACGCACGGGCTCGAAGATCTTCGTGAGCACGAGGAGCAAGATGACCGCACCGAAGCCGCAGACCACGACGTCCAGGAACGACAGGCTTGTTGATTCAGCATCGGCTCTACGTTTTCGGCTCATGGCCAGTCCTCCGAAGGCGCCATCATCGACCCGCCGGTCCTGAGAGCGAGCCACCAATAGGCCGGTGCGGCCTGGGGATCGCCCTCCATCGCGTAAAGAATGATGTTTACGGGCACATTGAAGGGCAGATCGCGAACCGCGCGATTGAAGTGGCCCATTCGCTCCCGGCCCGTTACACCGGCCTTCGAAGGCATAATCTCACCAATCGTCGGCAGGCCGTCAACGAGCAGGTAGATATTATCCGGTTTGGGGTCCAGCGGCCGCATCGCAGCGAACGCTGCTGCCAGGCTCGTCGGGCCGTTCGGCGCCATGCCGCGCAAGGCCTCGACCGCCCCCTCTAGCTGACTTCCGTCAGTTACCGTGAGCCACTGCCCGTCCGAGCCTTCCACGAGGGACCACGCCGTGTCAGTGAACGCGAAGATCTGAAACTTAGTGCCGGGCGCGATCTGCGTCGTCAGCCAATCGACCGTATTGACGACTTGCTGCCATTTCGGTGCGGCGATCTGCTGCGCCGCGGGCATGTTACGCCGCCGAAGTATATTTACGATGCTTCTATCGAGCATGCTCGTAGACGCATCCACGAGAATGACCACGCGATCGCCGCCCATACGCATGCCGGTTAGATACTGACGGTTGCCGTCGCCGGTGAAGCTGCGGATGCGGTTACCCGCAGCGTCAGGCGTGATGCTCGCGGCCGACAGACGCTGCGTCTCCGCCTCGAGCTGCTCGAGATCGGAGCGTAGCTTCTCGATCGCGTCCTCCTGCGATTCCGTGTCGGCGGTCAAGACGCTGAACTCGGATTCGGTCATCCGAACCTCGGTCACGATCTCCTGCCTCATGCCACGCAGCACGGCCCACTGCTCGAGGAGCTCTGCTAGATTCTGCTTGAGCTGCACGAGATTCTTGCGGCCGGTGAGGACCTTGAGCTCCATGCGATCGACCTCGGCCGCCAGGTCATCGAGCACCAGCTCCCTGCGCTCATCGATATTCGCATTGATTATCATGAAGAACAGAATCACCGCACCGAAACCGCACGTCATCGCGTCGAGAAACGAAAGCGAGAATACTTCAAAGCGTCTACGCGCCATGCGCATTCTCCACACGAATCGCCTGCAGCTGCTCGCCTGGCGAGCCGATGCGAATGACGTCCTCCGGCCGCAGCGCGACTTCGCCGGATACGCGCTTCTCGTTGACGAAAGTCCCGAAGCGGCTCATGTCGACGAGTTTAAGCTCACCATCCCGCCTGACGAGCTCGCAATGCGCGCGCGATACGCCGCTCTGGCCACCGCTGAGCACGATCGTACGCCGACCGGGCACCTCCTCGCGGCCGATCAGTATGCCCTGCGCGTTCACGGGATAGGCTGTGCCACGATAGACAACGTGGCTAGGCGCTGCAGCCACGGCCGAGGCTGCAGCTGCCACAGCAGTCGACTCCAACGCCGGCCTGGCAGGCTCGACCTCGGCTGGCGGCGAGCGCCATGGCATTCGCTTCAGCAGACGCACGCTACCGGCACCGCTCCCAAGAGCGCCCGCATGCGGCAGCACACTCAACGGCGCCCGTCCGGGCTCAAGCGCCACGACGTGCGCGTCGTCGAGCCGCTCGAGCTCACTGATTATCCCAGGCAGTGCCGCCATCCGATCCGACAACAGCACGACGAGCTGCGCCCCCGGATCGCGGCACTGTGCGACCAGCTGCACGACGGCGCGGTAAAAACCTGCCATGGAGCCGATGAGCTGCTCGCGCGCTACTTCGACTGCAAGCTCCTCGTGGGATCGCGGCAGGCGCAAAGTCACGGACTCCGATTCGCCCGCGAGCGCCTCGAGCCACCCGGGCAAACTATCGTAGACGAGCTGTTCGCTCGCAGCGCTATGAAAAGGGTCGAAGCGCGTCCCGAGCACGAACAGCTCTGCGACGCGCCTGGCGAGTGACTCCATGATCGATGCCAGACCGGCACTGTTGATCGAGCGCTCGGGCTGCGCTGCAACCTCATCGGTCTGCTCCAGCGGCGTGACGGTCACGCGATGCAAGCCCGCGTCGACGTGCAGGATCTGGAACCCAGGATATGGCGCCGTCGCGGCAGCGACGGCGGAGCTGATCATCGACACGACCGGAATACTGCACTCTTGCGCCAAGCCGAGCAGGATTCCGAGCTGATCGCGACCATAATGACCAGGCACGAGCAGCGTCGCCTCGCGTGTGTCACCACCGTACGCGGCCCAGAGTGCCGCCAGCTGCGCGTAGGCAAGCTCCGCGGCGCTGCCGACGCCATCAATACCGGCGCTACCTTGTTCGAGGCTTAGACTGTCCCAGAAGCGATTATTGCTGCGGCGCGGATGCAGGCGGGCCGCCGCATAGGCCTCGCGACCCGTAACGATCCTGCCGCCATCGACGAAAGCATAGCCGGGCTCCGTCGCCAGGATGCCCGATGAATCGGCGACCACGATGCCTGCGTCGTTTATATCTATCGCGACAGTCGACATCGGCGCC
>JAHEEM010000004.1:24876-44410 GCA_024640695.1 Rhodospirillaceae bacterium
ATTGTGGTCGATATACGTCTGCGTATCGAAGACCAGCCGCTCCTGCAGGAGCTGCAGCTGATGAACGAGAAACATGACGACGATGGAGATTAGCAGGGCTATAAACGTCGAGTTGAACGCCGTGCCCAGGCTCTCCGTAACGCCGGTGATATCACCATCGACCGCACGATGCGCCTGCCCGAGCGCGTCACCGATACCTCGGACAGTACCGATAAACCCCACTGAAGGTATCGCCCAGGCAATGTAGCGAATCATCGATAACTCCGACTCGAGACGCTCACCTTCGGACTCACACAGCGTGTTCGCCACCGAGGAGACGTCCTGCACGTTGCGGGTCGATCCGAAACGCTCCAAGGAATTCAGCAGCACACGCGGCAGAAGCATGCCGCGAAGGCGATCCGGCAGCGCCTGAATTGTCCTTGCGTACTCGCGACTATCTTCCGGTAAAACTCTGACGCCGTCCGGAACAGGCACGAGCTCCCGCTGCAACAGCGAGCGCTCCGAGAGAGCAGCGGAGGCTTTGTAGCCCATGATTGCGAATACCCAGAGCATCAGCACGAAGCACGATTCCTGCTCGTAGTCGCGAATCAGCACGTAGATCGATCGCTCCGGCGTGTAATTCTCTTCCTCTTGCATGCGAAGATTCTGCTCAGCAAGAATATCTGTCGCGCGCGGCCTCACGATCGTCACATAGGTCGCGTGCACGATGATCACAGCGATGATCAGGGCAAAAATCTGATAAAGAAACTCCGACGGGAATACTCGCTTCATGGGGTGCTAAAACTCCGCTGCTGCCATGCAGCTAGATGTTAATCGGAAACGTGACTTCCTCATCAGCTGCGATTTCTTCGCTCGGGATGAAGATCTCTTCAAGGGTTCGCGGCTCACTGCCATCCGCCTGCGGCGGTTGAGCTTGATCAGACTCAGCCCCTCCGGCATCGGCCGGCGGCGGGCTCGACGCCTCCTGCGCAGCCCCGTTTAAAAACAGGAGCAGCGACAGCGCTGTTGCCACAATCAGGCGGCCAATAGTCATGCGTGCGTCCTCCATGCTGAACAGCAACATTAGACTCTATCCAGCGGGGTTCATTCCAAGTTTCTGGCTATCCTGAAGCCGACATCTTCCTCGGGCTCGTCGCTGTAGTTCCGGGCTCCCAAGCGCAGCTCGGTTACAGTGGCGCTGCGCCAGCTCGGGCCGCGCACCACGTGAAACCGGCCACTTTCCGGGCCCAAAGGGTCGGTGAGGACCGCCGCGGCATCGCTGCGACCGATCTCATAATAGTCCTGTACCCACTCGGCAACGTTACCTTCGAGATCCATGATGCCGACTGCGTTCGCGTCGAAACTGCCCACCGGCGCCGAGACCGGGAAGCCGTCGCTGTAGGTAACCAGGGTGGTAGGCAGCAACTCCGCCGCCGCGATATCGGCAAAATTGCCGAACCGGTCCGGTGGCGGGAGGTCAGCGCCCCATGGAAAGATAAGTGGCTGCTCCTGGGCGGCAAAGCGCGCCGCCCACGCCCACTCGGCTTCTGTCGGCAGCCGGTATCCGTTACGCAGCGGGCGCACCGCAGTCCAGACACCATTGGCTTCCTCGTAAACCGGCTGCAGCTGGTCCCTTATGCTGAGCCAGTTGAGGTATTGCGCGACATCCTCCCAAGCTACGCGGACAGCGGGCTGGCGGTCCTCGTTGAGGCTGACTCCGGAGAATGCGCCCGAGTCGTGGTCCGGCTTGAAGGCCCTGAACTCGGCGTTGCTGACCTCCGTGACACCGAAGTAGTAGGCGCGACTCAGCTGCACCGGCCGCAGCGTCTCGTTGGAGCGCCGGCCTTGCTCTCGCCGCGACGAGCCCATCGTAAACTCTCCGGGCAGAATCAGCTTGAGCTCCTGGTTCTCGCTCGTACGGATGATGCTCGGATAACCCGTACCCGTGAGCTCGTTGAGCTGCTCGAGCTCCACGTTCCAGGCCTGCCGGAACCCTGGGCGCGGTGTGACTTGAAGCGTCTGGGTCGCATAGCCATCGAGGCGGACCTCGAGGCGATGCGGCAGCGCGGTAAGGTCGAGCTGCTGCGGCGTCGCGCCCGCTGTCTCGCCGTCGACCCAAATTTCTGCGCCGGCGGGTGTGGTTACGACGTCGATAACACCGATCTGTGCGACCAGCGGCAATGTTAGGCGCCTGCCACTATCGGCCTCCACGTTCAAAGTCCGGGTGACGGGCTCATACCCCGGCTTCGTCAGGTTGATCGAATGCTCGCGCCCCGGATCCAGCCGCAACGTCAGCGGCGTCTGACCGCGAAACTCGCCATCGACGCTGACCGCTGCGCCTTCCGGATCGCTGACGAGCTCGACCCGGCCATCCGCCTGCGAGAGGCGCACGGGCAGCAGAACCTCGGACCGGTCGGCCACGACACTGATTTGCTCACGCCAAGCGTTGTAGCCTCGCAGACGAATCTCGACATCATGCTGCCCGGCTGTGAGCTCCAGCTTCGCGGGTGTCACCCCCATTACGGTACCGTCGACGAGCACTTCAGCGCCGGCAGGCTGGCTGCTGAGTGAAATCGCCGCCCAGTTAGGCGTCAATGCCACATCGAGGCTCTGTCGCTCGCCCCCCCCAGCGACGTCGATCTCGCGAACCTCGGCGAGAAAGCGTTCCGCGACGAACTCCAACCGATGCGAGCCTGGCCTAATCTCTGCATCGCGAAGCGGCGTCACACCGAACGGCTCACCATCGAGGCGAATCTGCGCGCCGGCCTCGGGAATGGTAGTCAGCGTCACAAGCCCCGGCAGCTTCTCGAGCTCCAGAGTAATTGACTGGTCCGGCGCGAGACCCACATCTATCTCGCTGTCGAGTGGGTAATACCCGGGCAGCGTCGCTGCGACCCGGTGGGTCCCGGCACGGAGCAGATATCGATCGGTCAAGCGCAGCTTGAATAAGGTCCCGGGCAGACGCAGCGCCTCGGGCTGCGGTGTGACCGTGATCTCCACGGACTTGGCCGTGAACGCAAACCAACCAAGCACGGCCAGCAACGCAAAGGCGCCTGCGACACTGCTCCTCGCAACGCGCGAGCGCAGCGACACTCTGGCTGCGGCGGTCTCCGTCTGGGTCCGAAAGGCGATCGGCTTGATCTCGACGCTACCAACACCATGCGACTCCCGCGCGAGCTCCTCGAGATCGGGCGGTGCCGTATCGCTTCCCGTCAGGTGCCCTTCCACTGTCAAGGAGAGCCGGCCGGCATCAATGCGGCAACGCAGGCGCGCACTGTCGAGCGCGATCGTTTCCCCGCCGCGCAACCAGCGCGAGCCCCTAACGAGCTCGCCTTCGACACGCAGGTTTCTCGTGTCCCGGCCCGGCTGAATAAAGAACGCGCCGTCGAGCGCACCGATCTGCACGGATCCGGATACCTCTTGCAGGCGAAGGTCAGCGCCCGATTCCGCGCCGATCTGGATCGGCAGTGCATCTTGCGCGAACCGTCGCTGCAAATCGCCCATCCGGGCCTCGATGACCCAAGCTTCGTTCGTCGCCATCAGATCGGCTCGCTACACGCGACGCGAATGGGAGCGAGTGACTGGCCAGGCAGGATCGTGAACGTCGTGCGAACGTCCCGAAAGCCGTCACGACTCCCGATGGCGGTATAGGTGCCTGGGCGCAGCTCTAGTGTCGTCTGGGCGAACACGCCAAGCGGCCCGACGCGATAAACGGTCACCTCCGTCAATTCATCGGACTCTAGCTCGATTGCCATCGGCGTCGACGCCAGTCTTATCAGGCGGCCAAGCTCATCAGTCTGCTCGGCGAGCCGGGGCCCCGGCTCTGCCATGGCTTGCGCATCGCTGAGCAGCAACTCAGCATCCGCAAGCACACCATCGTCGAATAATAGATTCGGGTTACTCAGCAGGTGGCTGAGCTTGGAGTCGAGATCAGCGCGAGCCTGTGCGCGTGCGACGCCTTCCTGCGCGAAGATTAGCGTCGCATCTTCTGCCAACGCCATCTCATACTGCTCGATCGCCCGCGCCCAGAGCTCGCGGCGCTCGAAAGCGGCAGCGCGCGCCTCTACCAGAGCAATCTGATCAAGGCGCTGCCCCTGCTCCGCCTGCAGCCGGCCGTTAGCCGCATCTTCGGAACCCGGCCGCAACTTCAGCGCGGCCGTGAAGCGTTCATTGGCCTCCTCATAGTCCTCACTCGCTAGCGCCGTGAAGGCTTCCGACATCAAGGACTCGAACCGGCGTGCCTGAATACGGCCCTCGACAACGCCAAGCGCCTCGCGTGCCGGTTGCCAGGCCGAATCGATAGCCAGCGCCTCACGATACAGCGCCGCTGCCTCCTGGAGCGAACCTTCGCGGGACAGCGCATCCGCTCGTTGCACGAGCGCGAGCACATCCGGCAGCTGCTCGGCGCGTTCGAGGCCAATTCGCGCAGCCTCGCTCTCGGGCTCGATGCCTAGCACGAGCGAAAACTGCTGCTGGGCCACGCTGGAATTGCCAGCATCAAGCGCCGCCGTGCCAGCTTCGAGTGCAGCCCCGATGATGTTGACGGATCGGCCGAGCAGCGCCTCGCCAACCTCGAGCGCGCGCGCATAGGACGCGACCGCATCCTGGAACGTCTCGGCGAGATAGGCATCGTCGCCCGCTTTGGCGGAGGAATCGTAGACGGTCCAGTCCTCGCCTCCCCAGCTCTCCGCCGACAGCGCCTGGAGGCGCGCCTGCTGCGGCAGCAAGTCGGCCAGTAACGCTTCCGCTTCCGCGCGCAGTCGCGCGAGCTCCTCGGGCGAAAGCGCCGGTATCGGCGGCGCCGCGACGACGGACTCCACCGACCCGGCGGGCTCGGCAGCCTGCTCCTGCTCACGATCTGCGACCCAGTTCGGCAGCACGAAGACCACACCCATCGCGAGGACGAGCAACAACGCAAGAACGATCCAGGCGGCCAGCGCCGGGCCGCGCCGGCCCGGCGTCTGCGGCCCAGGTGCGGCCGCACGCCCGGCGAGCTCGACGCGAGCCGGCTGGATAACCTCGTCGTGCCCCGGTTGTGCCGTAGTCGCCTCGTCCAACGCCTGTCCTCGCTGAGCCTCAGCCCGTAATGATAGCGTGTAGCGCCAACTGAAAGACCGCGAGCGCCCGCGCCGGTTCAGCCGATCGTTCGCTCAGCGCCACCTGCGTAAGCTCGGCAAGCGCGGCAATCTTAGGGTCCTCCGCCAGAGCGGGTGCCTTATGAAATGGGGACATGGGCGGCGTTTCCAAGGCCCGCAGGGTTGGCCTCAATCCGAAGGGCAGCTCGCCGCAGAGCAGCTCGTAGACCATCGCGGCGAAGGCATGAACGTCGTCGGCCGGACTCGCCGCAGCGCCCTGCCGGTGACTGCGGCGCTGATAGGCGGGTGTGCCGCCGCCAGCCCGGCTTGTCTCACCGATACTCATTGCCAACGCAAAATCAATCAGCGTCGCACGCCCCGCGCTATCGAACAGCACGTTGCGGGGCTTGATGTCGCGGTGCACGATGCCCTCGTCGTGGATTCCTGCCAGGACCAGCGCAACTTCCCGCGCGGCTGCGGCCCACTGCCGCGGGTGGCTGCCGGCAAGCGGCACAAGATCTCCACCTGCAAGGTACTCGGTCAGCAATCCGGGCCCAGCGCGCATCTGGATGAGCCCGATGGCCGGAATGATCCCCGGCCGGGCCGCGCACTCGAGAAATTCCCACTCTCTTTCGATGAGGCGGGCCGCACCGGGATGTCCGGCCCAGCTCGCCACCGGAAACTTCGCGATACAGCGACGTCCGTCGCTCGTACGGGCATGCCAGACCTCGGTGACAGGCCCCGCAGCCAGCCTCCGACTCAGCACGCAACCGGACGCCTTGAATACGCTCCCGACGGCGCCAGCAGCGGCGCTCGAACTCGCTGCTCGCACCCACCGCGCGCGCAGGCCACGACTGAGAGGGAGGTGGCGCCGGCGGTTAGATACCTGCCGTAGCTCCGGCAAATGTATCCGCAGGCGCGTTCGCCGCATCGCTTTCGGCCTCGGGGTTTTCGTCCTCGACCGTTGCGGCCTCGGGGGTCTCGGTCGCGGAGCCTTCGCCGTCGACCGTTATCGTTTGGAGGCTCTCGATTCCCGTAGCTGCCTCGAGTTCCAGGGCATCCTCGGTGTGGATATCGAAGTCGGAAGCGAAACCGGTTTCGGCGAGGTACAGCTGGCGCAACAGCTCGCGCCACTCCTCGTATTGAATTTCAGCGGTGCCGGTTAGCCGATGCTGTGTACCTTCGACCTCTACAACCATCGGCTTGACCTCATCGTCAAAGCTCACCGACAGCTCCTCCAAGGCCTCCGCATGCAGACGCTTCTCCTCGCGACGCACTCGAGCAGTCTTAATCAGATCCATGCCCATATACATCAAGCTGTCGCGCACGATGCGGTCGCTGAACTGGCCGTCGCTATTTGCGCCATAGAGCACCGAGGCGACGATCGTCGCGATTCCCATGCCAGTGCGCCAGCGCGCTGACCGCTGCAGCTCCTTGACAGCGATGGCTTCCTCACGCGAGTACTCGCGCCAACCGTCGTAGGAGTCACCTGCGTTGAAATAAAAATCGGCATAGTGCTCGTTGAGGGTCTCGATGAACACGTGTTCGCGCTCACGCACGCGCCGTGTTCGATTGAACTGTGGGTCATCGGCTGCCGGCAGGCGCTTCAGCTCATATGTGCCGCGCCGATCCTCGACAACATAGTCACCGAAGGCTTCGGGGCTGAGCTCACTTGCGAAACGCAACTGGGCGATTTCGCGAATCTCCTCGACATCTTTGCTGGACAGTCCGCTACGGCCCACGGCGAGATCGTTTGCGATGGAGTTGTAGACGTCCTGATACGGGTCGAGGTCGGGATAGCGTTTGCGGTTGTATGAGCCGACCGCCGTTGCCATGCCGTACTCTTTGTCGATCCAGACTCTGCCCGATGCGTCGACGGCTTTGACTGCGAGCTGCACCTGATCGCCATCCGAATGCAGGATCTCAGCTGTTACGTTGAGATCGGCTGCCAGGGACGATGAGGGCGTGACCCAGACGGATCCCCACTGACCGCTGTTCTGCAGCGTGTCTCTGAGGGCGACGGCCATGTAACGTGCCTCGGCGCGGCGGATATTGATGAAAGTGCCCTCGCGCAGCAACTCCTCCGCAACGTCCTTGTCGACCTCACCCTCGGGAACTCCCGGGTTGAACTGCACGACGCTGACGTCGAGCAACTCCGACTCTGGTATCGATTCGGTCGCAGGCACAAGCGCAACCGAATGCGCGACGCGCACCTCGCTCGTGCTGCAACCGGCCAACAGCCCTAAGGCGACAACGATAATCCCGAGTTGACGCATGATTCCTTTTTTCGCCTATCCGCTACTGCCTTGTCAAGATAGTCTTGTACTCGTTGTACTCATCCCAAAGCGCCCCGCGCAGGAAGGGATCTTCTTCCTTGGTCGCCGCCTCGCACAACTGTCGGGCCACCTTATCTCGATCATTGCATCCTTCTATCGTGGGCGCCTCATCCGGCCGACCCTGCGCGCCGCCAACGTCTGGCGAACCGCCAGCCTGCGCGCCGCCATTCGCTCCGGTCGAGCCTCCCGTCTGCTCGGAGATGCCAGGTATTTCGTTGCCGGCCGCGCCAGCCGAGCCCGGATTCCCGGCGCCACCCAGAGCCTCATCGGCTGCGGTACCCACGCCACGGCTGGCCATGGCCTCGCGCTCCGCACCCATAAGGTCATCGAAATCCTCGAGGGACTGCTCGAAGGCGCCATCCGCGCCGCCGGCCGCACCTGCGCCCGCACGACCAACCATCGCGCCCCCACCAGGCCAACCTTCCTCGGCGCCTGCGCCCGAGCCGTCCTCGCCCGATTCACTGCCGCCGACGCCGCCAGCCGGTTGATCGCCGTTGCCTTGCTGCCCGTCGCCCTGTTGGGTACCCGCCTGCTGCGGACCGCCTTGGCCGGGCATGCCGCTGGCGCCTTGCTGTGCGCCCTGCTGTCCTCCCGGCTCAGAACCCTGAGGCCCACCCGCCTGCTGCGGCCCGTCCTGGCCGGGCATGCCGCTGGCGCCTTGCTGTGCGCCCTGCTGTCCTCCCGGCTCAGAACCCTGAGGCCCACCCGCCTGCTGCGGCCCGTTCTGGCCGGGCATGCCGCTGGCGCCTTGCTGTTCGGCCTGCTGTCCGCCCGGCTCAGAACCCTGAGGCCCACTTGCCTGCTGCGGCCCGTCCTGGCCGGGCATGCCGCTGGGCTGCGGTAGACCAGACGGTGACGGCATTCCGCTTTGTGGCGACGGCTGTCCGCTCTGCGGGGACGGCTGTCCGCTTTGAGGCGACGGCTGTCCGCTCTGCGGGGACGGCTGTCCGCTTTGAGGCGACGGCTGTCCGCTCGACGGCGGCCTGGTCTGCTGGTTGCTGCAAGCGGTGACGCCCACGGCCATCGCGGCCAGAAGACCAATTACATACATCGTCCTAATCTGCATAGCTCATCTCCTGACAAGCTCGTCCTGGCGGAACACGGGATGCCCGAGAGCCCCTATCTTAGCCTTAGTCGGCTGCTAGATGGGAGAAGTTCACTCCTAATCGCCTTATCGATTCGACCACCCTCTTATTTGTCATAACGCTGCCCCGGCGCGGGCGGTTGACGCCGCAGGCGGCGGGGCAGGTCAATGCCGCGAAGTCGCGGACGGGCAGAGGCGCCTCTGACGCTCTGAGGTCCGGAACACGCGGACCTTCGGGCCAAAAGGCCGGTTAAGCCGGCCGCAGCGAGCTGCTAGAATTGTCGACATACTCGCCATGCTGGAAATTCGATGCTAAAACAACTTCGACTTATACTATTCGGACTGCTCGCTGCGGCTGGGCTGTTGGCGGCCCAGGAAGCAAACGAGATCGCTCGCACGACCGCTCCGGCCGAGGCTGACGTTTACTTCCTGTCACCTGCGCAAGGCATGACCGTAAGCTCACCGATCACGATTCGCTTCGGCCTTCGGGGCATGGGCGTCGCACCGGCTGGGGTCGAGCTACCCAACACCGGACACCACCATCTGCTAATTGATGTCGAGGAGCCTCCGTCGTTCGACCTGCCGCTGCCTGCGACCGATTCCATACGTCACTTCGGCCTGGGCCAGACGGAGGTCGAGCTCGAGCTGCCACCGGGTCAGCATACGCTGCAGCTCGTGCTCGGCGACCGACTGCACATCCCTCATGTGCCGCCAGTAGTCTCTGAACGGATTACGATCACCGTCGCGCAGTAGCCCCTGCCCGCGCGCATACCGTGCTCAGCAGCGGCCGCTGCGCAGGTCCTGCAGCATGGCTCGGGCAGCGTTGTGGCCAGGCGCGCCGCTCACGCCGCCACCCGGGTGAGAACCCGACGCGCAGAGGTAAACACCCGGTAGTGGCGACCGATAACCCGAAAAACCCATCGCCGGTCGCGACCAGTACAACTGATCCAACGTCATCTGACCGTGGAAGATGTCACCGCCGATGAGCCCGAATCGGTTTTCGAGATCCTCCGGGCTCAACGCCTGCACGCCGAGAATGGCACGGCGGAAATTTGGCGCGTATTCAGTAACGGTATCGATAATCGTCTCCACGACTGGAGCCTTGGCATCCGCCCATGACTCCCCACCGGGCAGCTCGCGCGGGAAATGCTGACAAAAAAGACTTGCGACGTGCGCACCGGCCGGCGCAAGGGACGCATCGAGCGTCGAGGGAATCAGCAGCTCGATCACGGGCGCACGGGAGTATCCGAAGCTGCGCGCATCGGAATAGGCGCGATCGAGATAGGCGAGACTCGAGGAAATCAGGATTCCAGCGCCGTGATGCGGTCGTGCTTCCGTCCCCGGCCGACAGCTGAAGCTGGGCAACTCTGCAAGCGCGACATTCATTCGAAAACTTGCCGACTCACTGCGCCACGCGGAGATTCGGGCAAAGAAATCTTCAGGCAACTCGCTGCGATCAACGAGCGCAGTGAACAGTGTCCGCGGATGAATCGCACCGCCGACCGCGCGTGTCCGGACCTCACGGCCCGCGTTAGTCTTCACGACGAGCCCGGAAGGGTCGCGCGAAATCTGCCGCACGCCGTCACCCAGACAAATCTCGGCGCCCGCCTCGCGAACGGCAGCAGCCATTGCACCGGTCACGGCGCCCATGCCGCCGATTGCATGGCCCCAGGCGCCCTGCACCCCGTTGACCTCGCCGAGCGCGTGATGCAGGAGCAGATAGGCCGAACCCGGCATGTACGGGCTCGCATAGTGGCCGACGATCGCGTCGAATCCGAGCGCGCCCTTTAGCACATCCGATGCAAACCACCGATCCAGCCAGTCACCAGCACTGCCGGTGAGAACACCCCAAAGTGCCGGCGCCAGGCTTGGCCTCGCGAGCAACTCGTGCAGCCGCGGCATGAGGCGCAGCGCCCGCAACCATTCGCGCCAACCGCCGAGCGGGTCAATCGGCGCTTCGAGCAACAAGCGCCGTAGAATCTTTGTAATACCGCTGAGCTCGGCTGCGAACGCAGGATACCGCTGTGCATCGTAAGCACTATGATCGGCAATCGCCGCACATGTGCGGCGAGCGTCCTGGTGAAGATCTAGACCTGGCCCATCGAGTTGCGGAACGAAGTTTGCTACCGGGCGCGGTACGATCCGCAGGCCATGCCGGGCGAGGTCCATGTCGGCCATTACCTGCGGCGCCAACAAGCTGACCGTATAGCTCGCGACGGAGTTTCTGAATCCAGGGTGGAACTCTTCGGTCACCGCAGCTCCGCCGATGCA
This sequence comes from Rhodospirillaceae bacterium, assembly GCA_024640695.1. Taxonomy (GTDB): domain Bacteria; phylum Pseudomonadota; class Gammaproteobacteria; order Steroidobacterales; family Rariloculaceae; genus JAHEEM01. The sequence goes on from JAHEEM010000004.1 coordinate 35,622, forward strand.
GTCCGCGCGCTCCAGGACGACGACCTTATGACCTGCCCGCGCAAGGTAGTATGCGCAGACGAGGCCGTTGTGGCCGGCACCGATGACTACTGCGTCGGCGGTCTGCACTTGCACGCTCAGTCGACGCCGAACTCGATCAGCGGAACTAACTGAAGCAGGAGCATGCCTGCGGATAGCACAGCCCCGACAACCGGGACGAAGGTGGGCACCGTGAAAACAGGCGCACTGCCGGCATGCCGCTTAACAACGATCAAGGACAGGTTCACGGCCAAAAAGACCGCAAGCGCGATGAAGCTCGTTAAGCGCGCCAGCCTGCCGATCGGCAGGGCCAACGCAAATACAAGAACCGCCAAAGCGATTAGCGCGGTCGCGACAACAGGCGTGCGCCGACCCGCGTGCACACGCGCCAGCAGGGGCCATACCAACCCTTGCTTACCGAGGCCATACAGCACGCGACTCGCCATCACGAGCTGAATCAAGGCGCCGTTGATGACGGCAAACAACCCTACGAGCGCGATTATCGTCGGAGAGTAGCCGCGAGACTGAATTATCGCTGCCATCGGCGCGTCGCTGTCGGACAGGACCGCAGTTGGCAGCGCCAAGGTCGCGACCACGGCGACAAGAAGATACAACGCCGTCGACAGCACTAGCGCCGCGACGATCGCAAGTGGCAACGTCCGTTCCGGCGCGATGACCTCCTCGGCAACATTGACCATGTCCTCGAAGCCGATGAACGCATAGAAGGCGATAAACGCACCGAGCAGCACGCCCGTCCAAGCAGCAAGATCCAGCGCCGGTAACATTTCCGGCCAACGATCCGGCCAGGAAGCAAGGCTGTCGCGCGCAACAAAGCAGACCGCAATCAACCCGAAGGTCTCAATCATGGTGATCACCGCGGCGGCCCACATCGACTCGGCGATTCCCCAGGCGGCAAGCATGCCAAGACCGATCACGAGCAAGGTCATCACGAGCGCGCTCGGCAGGCTCACGAACACGTCGAGGTAACCGATGAAGCCGCGCACGAGCGTTGCCGAGGAGACGACCCCCGTCGCGATCACTGCCCAGCCCATAACGCCCGCGGCCACCGGCCAATTGAACGCGGCTTGGATATACGCGGCCTCGCCGGCGCTTTTTGGCAACCGGCCGCTGAGCTCCGCATAAGAAAGCGCCGAGAATGCAGCAATGAAGCCGGCAAGCAAGAATGCGGCCGGCATCGCCGGGCCGGCAACTCGCGCGACCTCGCCGATCAGCACATAGATACCCGCGCCGAGAATTGTGCCGAGGCCGTAAAGCGTCAGCAGCACGGTTCCGATGCTGCGCTTGAGCGAGGTAGGGCTCAGCGGCCTGGAGGATGGGCCGTTATTCGCTGCCAAAGTCGTCGATAGTCCGCTGCCACGGCCGGTCCGAACAATGGATCCTCCATCGCCTCGACGCGCGCACCTATGGTCGCCCAGTCCGAGTGGTCCAGGCGATCGGCAGCCAGGCGAAACAAACCCGCCTCTTCCTTGTTCATGTGAGCAGTGAGTTTGTCGAGGTAGACTCGGCCCTTGGTGAGCAGCTCCGCGCGCGTAACGACGACATCTTCTTCCACGGCACGCACCAGACTCTGAAATGCACGGCCCGTCGCAATCAGATCGCCGTGCTCGGCTAAGAGCGCAGTGACATCCTCCTGCACCTCGGGCGCCACGCGCTTGAGCTGCGCGAACACGATGTCCTCGGTTGGATGATGAAACGTATCGGGATACGCCGTCACATAAGCCATGATGTCGTCGAGAAGATTCAGATCGGGCTTCTCGCCCCTCTCCATCGCGACAAGCTCGGCGGCGACGAGCTCGGCGATCCGGGACATGTTGATATGGTCTTCGTGCAGGCTCTGAAGAATTTCGTGCTTCATGATCGGCTAAAGAGGGTAGTAAATGGGTGTCATTGGGAGCTCGTTCTTGATGATCGTGTCAATTCGCGTTTCGAAGGCTGCCGGTTTGACGATCATGATATCCGCCTGGGCCCGGTCGACGATATGCTCGGCAGTGCTGCCGAGCACCAAATCCCCGAGCCGACCTCTCGAAAGGGCACCCATCACGATGAGATCTGCCGCACCCTTCGCGGCGAGCTCTAGTAGAACATCTGCGGGACGCCCGCGCAGCAATCTTGCGCTCGCGGCCGCAAGCCCGGCCGCGGCAGCAAGCTCGTTCAGTTTATCACCCCTGAATCGCTCGAGCTCAGACTCCGCCGCGTCGACGGGCAAACGTTCGAATGCGGACCCGCTCAATACCTGGGTTAGTGGCAGAAAGCAGTGCACGGCAGTAAGCACCGCGCCAGTCTGCGCTTGCACGCCTTGCGCCGCCTTAAGAATCTCGGCGTCGAGATCGGCGGGCTTGGCGTGTTCGTGAAACGGATCCACGGCAGCAACGATATTCCGATAGCCATTCGATCCGTCGCTGTGCACGAGCAGCACGGTCGCCGGACACGCGCCGATGAGGCGCCAGTCGTTGTTCGACAGCGCGCCAGCGCGGCCGCCGAGCGGCTCGCTGATCACGAGATCCGCGCCGATCTTGACTACACGACGAATCACCGCCTCATAGAGTGGATGGTCCCAGGCAGCGGCGGCCGAAGCACGCAGATTCCTGTCGCGCAGCGCCGCGGCGAGCAACTCGGCTTTATCGAGACGCCGGCTGACAATCTGGTCGCGAATCCGCTCGAAATCGCGCGGACCTGTCGCAAGGCTTACGTCGATGTGCGGATCGAAGACCGGCTCGAAAACTTCGATCTCCGTGTGCGGGCCGGCGAGCTGCATGAGTCGCCGCGCTGCTGGCTGCTCGAGGCTATCGGCTGATGGAATGAGAATGATCTTGTGAAAGCTCACGATGAGTATCCCGACAATATCCTCATTGCTAGGCAACCAGCCCTCGAATCCCATCCGGACCACCACCTACCTGCTCGGCAGACACGGCACGATATTCGAGCGACTCCCGGAACTCAGGATAGCGCATGCGCAAGGCTAGATAGTCAGCTCCGCGGCGGGCGCCAAAATAGATGACGAGCGCAGCGTGCCCGTAGCGGACCAATCCCATCAGATAGTGCATTCAGCGACGTCGTAAGACGGTCCTTCGAGCGAGCACGACTCGCTCACGACACCGACGACCGGACTGCCCTGCGTCATGACTTCCGACTTCCCGCCCTGATTCCCCGCAAGTGTACAATAGCGCCCCGGCAATCGCGGCCGGTCTCACGTACTCCCGGGGAAAACATGGATATTAAAGACGGGTTCGTCCCGACCGTCGGCAATACGCCGCTCATCAAGCTGCGAAAAGCGTCGGAGCTCACCGGCTGCACGATTCTCGGCAAGGCCGAGTTCTTGAATCCGGGCGGCTCAGTCAAGGACCGCGCCGCCAAGTACATCATTTTAGACGCCGAGCAGCGCGGTGCGATCGAGCCGGGCGGACTCATCGTTGAAGGGACGGCCGGAAATACCGGGATCGGCCTTGCCCTCGTCGGCAACGCACGGGGCTACCGCACGCTCATATTCATGCCCAACACGCAGTCCGAAGAGAAGAAAGACGCGCTGAGACTCTGCGGCGCCGAGCTCCGTGAGGTGCCGGCCGTGCCGTATCGCGATCCCAACAATTACGTGCATGTGGCATCGCGGATGGCGGAGGAGCTTGCCGAACGCGCGGCACATGGGGTTCTCTATGCGAATCAATGGGACAACCACGCCAACCGCGAAGGCCATATTCAAAGTACGGGGCCCGAGATCTGGAGGCAAACCGACGGCCAGGTGGACGGCTTCACCTGCGCCGTGGGGACCGGCGGGACTCTTGCGGGCGTCGCCGAGTTTCTGAAGCAGAAGAATCCGAGCATCGTTACCGCAGTCGCCGACCCGATGGGCGCGGCTATCTATAGCTGGGTAAAGACCGGCGAGCTCAAAGCAGCTGGCAGCTCCATCACCGAGGGTATCGGCCAGGGCCGCGTCACGGGCAACCTCGACAACGCGCGCATTGACGACGGCTTTCAGATTCCGGACGAGGAGATGCTGCTGACCTGTTATGACCTATTGCAGGGTGAGGGGCTGCTACTCGGCGGATCGAGCGGGATCAATGTTGCCGGCGCCATCCGGCTAGCCAAGGCACTCGGGCCTGGCAAGACAATAGTCACCATCCTGTGCGACTCCGGCTCCCGCTATCAATCCAAGCTCTACAACCCGAGCTTCCTAGCGAGTAAGAACCTGCCGCCGCCGCCTTGGCTCAGTCCCAAATAGCGCCGTTTCGACGGCGCGCAGTGTTTCGGCTCAGCGCAGGCCCAATGCTCTTCGCGCAATTCAATTGATCTGTGATCTGCCGCGTGGCGAAGCAGGGACGCAATCCATTAGTCTTTATTCATGCTGTTCATCGTCCGTTCAGCGTCATTAAGAGACACTCTTAATATGAGATCCTCGCCCACCCTTACATTATGTCTGCTGTGCATCTGCAGCGTAATCTCTGCGTGCGCGTCTTCGGGCCCCAGAACGAGTGTTGTATTGCCCGAGCACGCCCCCACGCCTGTGCACGTGCATCAACTCGAGCGTGCCGAGCGCGCTGCGCTGGTTGCGCAGCAGCAGATCGGCGTGCGCTACCGCTATGGCGGCATGACGCCAAACTCGGGCTTCGACTGCAGCGGTTTGGTCTACTATAGCTACTCGCAAGCCGGCGTGACGGTGCCGCGCACGTCTCGCGATCAGTTCTCGGCAGCGCGCAAGATCGCGCTTACCGACGCCAGACCCGGTGACGTCGTATTTTTCGCGGACCAGGAGAAACTCTCGCACGTCGGGATCTATCTTGGCGGCCGCCGCTTCGTCCATGCGCCGTCATCCGGCAAGACGGTATCGGTCGCGGATATCGACTCGCCCTACTATCAGGAACACCTCGTCGCGGTGGGTCGACTCGACGCGCTCTAGCCTCCCGCCCCCCGCGCCGAAACCTCCGAGGGGCTACCCGAAAGTCTTGATAAACGCTTGCTCCAGATCGGCAATCAGATCGTCCGGATCCTCGAGCCCCACGGACAAGCGCACCGTGCCGTCGGTAATACCCGCCTGAAGCGCTTCAGCGCCGCTGAGATCCTGGCCGAAATACAGCCGCACCGGTGCCACGAGCGACTCCGTCGAACCAATGCTCGCGACTGTTGCGAAGAGCTCCAGCGCATCGACGAAAGCCCAGCACTGCTCGCGCTTGCAACCGAGATCAAAACTGAGCACCCCGCCGCAGTTGTCCATCTGCCGCTTGGCCAGCGCGTAGCCCGGATCATCTTCAAGCCCGGGATAGAACACACGCTCGACGCGCGCATGGCCTTGGAGAAAGCTTGCAACCTTCAAGGCAGAATCGCTGTGCCGCGCATAACGCAGATAGTAGGTGCGTAAACCGCGGAGAATCATGTAGGCAACGCCCGCATCTAATGTGGCACCCATGTTGATGGCCCAGGGTTTCAATGCCGCGATCTTCTGCCCATCGGCGATTACGACACCGCCCATCACGTCGCCATGCCCGCTCGCATATTTCGTCAGACTGTGAATCAGGAAGTCGATGTCGTAGCGGCCGTGGTTGTGCAATCCGCCGAAGGTATTGTCCAGAACGGTGACGACCTCATTGGCCTTTGCCATGGCAAGAATTGCTTCGAAGTCCGGAATCTGCAGCATCGGGTTCGTCGGCGCTTCAAAAATGAGTAACTTGGTATCGTCTAGCGCCAACGCCTTCTCTATGGCCACGTGATCGTGCAGGCTAACCATAGTATGAGTGATACCGAACTGCGGTAGACGTTCGCGCAACATCGTGCGTATAGGCCGGTAACATTCCACAAAGAAGACTACCCGATCACCGGCCTTGAGATTACCAAGCAGCGCGAGCCACGCGGCCGCCATCCCCGTCGAAACGCAGATCGCGTCGTCGCGACCCTGCAACTCCGCACAGAGACATTCGAGCTGCCGCGTCGTCGGATTCGAATCGCGGGCGTAGTCAAAGCCTTGGCGGCGCGCCTCGATGGTCATCGCATCGCCGATGCTCGGGAACGTGAACTTCACGGAGCGGTACACAGGACCGATTAACGGCTCGTTGCCGGCTGGCAGATCGATCCTCGGTTGATGGATTACGCGGCTCTCATTTTTCATACGCTGGGGACCCAAGTGACTTCTGTGTGGGACCGCGGAGCCGGCTCTGCGGGCTAATCGCCGAGAACCGAGCGGCGTGATCTAGTTCTTGCCGAGGCGCCATCGAATACCGAAACACAGCGATCGAGCGCAGAGCGCGCCGCGCTCGATGCTACACGAGCTCGAGCGCCTGGCTCAAATCGTCAATGATATCCTGCTCGTCCTCGAGACCAACCGATAAACGCACGAGACCGTCCGTGATACCGACGCGGGCACGCTCTTCAGGCTCGACGTCGGCGTGGGTCATAGTGACCGGATGGGTGATCAAGGTCTCGACCGAACCGAGGTTCTCAGCCAGTGAGCAGAGCTCCACGGCATCCATGAGGCGTTTCCCCGCCTGCGCTCCACCACGGACCTCGAACCACAACATCGCGCCAGAGCCGCTGGACTGTCGGCGCGCGAGTTCGCGCTGAGAGAACGACGCGAGGCCCGGGTAGCAGACGCGCTCCACCTTGGAGTGACTCTCGAGGAACTTTGCAACAGCCATCGCGTTTGCCGATTGACGATCCATACGCACCGAAAGCGTCTTCGCACCCTGCATCGTGAGCCAGGCAACCCACGGTGACATGATCACGCCGGTCGCATTCTGAATAAATCTAATCGCATCGTCCCATTGCGCGTTCTTGGTCACGACAGCGCCGCCCACGGTCGCGTTATGGCCGTCGAAATACTTCGTCGTACTATGAATCACGATGTCGGCGCCGAGCTCCAGCGGGCGCTGGTAGTATGGGGTCAAAAACGTATTGTCGACCGCGTGTGGAATGCCCTTAGACGTGGCTATCTCGGATATCGCCGCGATGTCTGTGAGCTTTAGGGTCGGGTTCGCGGGCGTCTCCGTGAGTATCAGGCGGGTATTGTCACGCAAGGCGGCAGAGACGGCGCTTGGGTTAGAGGTGTCGGCGAACGTGAACTCGACACCGAAGCGCTGATAGATCTTGGTGCATAAGCGGTAAGTTCCGCCGTAGGCGACATCGGAGATGACCGCATGGTCTCCGGCGCTCAAGCTCGCCTGAAGTACCGCCTGGATAGCAGCCATGCCGGTAGAATAACAGGTGCACGCGTGCCCGTTCTCCAGCACAGTCAGTTTGTGCTCGAGCGCAGTTACGGTTGGGTTGGCGCTGCGCGAGTAGGAATAGCCTTTCGCGAGATACTGATCGACGGACTCCTGGACATAGGTCGTAGTCTGATAGACGGGCGTCACAATCGAGCCCGTTATCGGGTCCGGTCGAACGCCAGCATGAATTTGTTTTGTCGTGAAGCCCATAACCTCGCCCCAAGGATCGAGTCAGGGCCGCGATCATACCGGAAACGCCGGCGGGCGACATGAACAAGGGCGTAAGCTCCCTATCCAGGCTTCAGCGCACTTCCCGCCGTGGCCTGATCGCGACGGGCTGTGTACACAACGGTCGCGAGAATGACGATCGCACCGCCTGCGCTTGCCAACGGACCGGGAAGCTCCGCGAGAAACAGCCAGACCCAGATCGGCGAGAGCACGGGCTCGACGAGTAGCAGCAGCGAGGCTTCCAATGCGAGCACATGCTGGATGCCCGCGGTCACGAGCACATAGGCGAGCGCAATTTGGAAAACGCCCAGATAAACCACGATCGCCCAGTTGAATATATCCAGACCTTCAAAAGGAGACGCAGCGAAAGCGCCAAGCACGCTCGCGAGCAAGCACCCGCCCACGACCGCGTTGATTGGATTATCCGGCTGATCGACCGACCGAACTGCCAGCCAGCGCAGCCCCAGCAGGGTTAGCGCCCAACTGACGCCCGAGCACGCACCGAGCAGATTGCCGAGCGCCGGATTTGTTGCGTTCGAGTTCTGCTCGACCCCGGCGGTGAAGATCAGACCGAGACCCAAAACCAGCGCGCCGATGAAGCCGATGTCGGCTGCGCGAATCCGCTCGCGCAACAGAAGCGGTGCCAGCAACAAGATATAAAGCGGCGCGGTGTCCTGGAGAAAGATTGCGTTGGCTGCAGTCGTCAGCTTATTCGCTAGCGTGAACAGCGTGAACGTCGTCGCATAAGGCACCGCAACGACCCAAGACCGCCAAGTCCATGTCGCGCGCAGCTTTGGAAGAAAGATCGCCAGCACGACCGCCGCGATCAAACTGCGCAGGCACGAAATCTGCCAGCCTGAGAGCGTCGAGAGCTTGATCGCCACGCCTCCGGTCGAGAACAGCAGCGCGCCCGTCACGACATATAACTTGGCTTTCAGCAAACCCACTCCGTGCATTTGAGACAGCGGTGCTTCTTAGCACAGGCGCTCGTCCCTGCTCAATGCGCAACCGGGCAGCAGAACGCCGGCGAGTTCAGGCTAATTCTTGCAGGTAACAGCGAGCGGAGCGCGGATAGTGACGTATGGGGCTACGATACGCGAAGCGCCTGCGAAACCGTCCGCAGCTTTGCTTGGCGAAACGTAATAGAGCCCGGCAACCAAAAGCTCGATCGAGCCTTCGAGCTTCGTACCCCAGGCTCGGCGCGCCTCGCAGAGATCGTAGGCGCGCAACAGATCGTCCTCATGAGGCTCGAAGCTGCCTTCGATCGGCTGGGCGCAGTCGCGGGCATCGTCGATATCGGACATGCCGCCGCGCGGACCCGCAGGAAAGTAGACA
>JAHEEM010000084.1 GCA_024640695.1 Rhodospirillaceae bacterium
CTGCGCGGCCATCCAGATCGAGGATCAGGAATCGCCGAAGCGTTGCGGATTAACCGCAGGTTGCCGGGTGATTCCAGCCGAGGAGATGGTTCGCAAGGTCGAGGTTGCCCTGGAGGCACGAACCGAACCGGCACTCATGCTAATTGCCCGTACCGACGCGCGCGCTCAGCTCGGCTTCGACGCTGCCCTAGAACGCGGCAGGCAGTACGCGCAAGCCGGTGCAGACATCGTCTTCATTCAGGGTCTGGAGACTGAATCTGAGCTTGCCGTGGTGGCCGCAGAGATCGAAACGCCCTGTCTGGTCAACCTCGCCAAGCCCGCGGGCCTCGGCAGCCTTTCAGCGGACAGGCTGCGGGCAACCGGTTGCCGGATTGCGATCTATCCGGGCCTTGGCATGCTGGCAGCTACCGCTGCCATGGGCGCCGCCTACGATACGCTGCGGCATGACGGCTCGCTTGCGGCGCTGGACACGCCCTTGTTCGATCGCGAGGCGATGCACCGGCTGATGGGATTCGAAGCGATCTGGGCGTTCGAGGAACGCTGGCGCGACGAGCACTAGTGACCCGTGCGCGTGAGGTCATATCTCATCAGGGCACATACTCACTCGACACGGCCGGATCGCAGTTGAACCGAAAGAACTCAAGATCGGGCCGGTAGCTCCAGCCGATGCTGCCGCTAAAGGGCTCGGCGAGGTACTCGGGGTCGTCGAGTGCAAACTCGACAGTCAGCTGCCTGCCGTCCGGATTCAGGGTGTAGCGCTCGACGACGTGCTTTTGCGCGCCGGATGGAACCCCGGTCTGATAGGGGGAGCGATGATGGGCGAACAGCGCCGTGTCGACAACCAGCGTTTCGCCTTCCCACCATCCGATCGAATGGCCTTGTGTCGTTCGCTCACCGTTCTCGGGGTGACCTCGGCCGTCCATGTAGACGGTTCGCTCGACGTCGAACCATTCGTTGCGCAGCGTGACGACATCCTCGCCTAGCTCAATCCGGCTCAGGAAGAACCCGGACACGACGATGATCGCCGGTGTCGAGTAGGCCACGCAGCTCGCGGCAGGGTTCTCGGAGTTGACGTCATAGGCGGCTTGAGCGGCAGCGCCTTTAGCGGTCGGCGGCATTGACTCGAAGCCCTGCGCCAGATCCTCGAGGTTGGCGAGAACGCCTTTCCAAACGCCGTTCAGGCTCGTGGCAACGGCCGTAGCGCCAGTGTTCGTAATCGACTGCCGCAGGGCGCTGCCATCGGCTTTCTCCAGTGACATCAAGATCGCGTAATCGCGCCCGGCGTCGCGTGCGGGGTGTGCCCGCACCACTATCTGCTCGCCGACGCGCAAAGACTCGCGCGTCCAGCCGCTGCGCGCCAATAAGGGCGTAGCGCCGGTCTCTATTTGCCATTCGGTGGATTCGCCCGATTCGGTTTCGGTCGCAACGCGGATATAGACATGCGGGTTGCGCCAGTTGAACTCGGTTACGACGCCTTGAAATGCAACGACCGACTCCATATCGAAGGCGGCCTCGCTGTGATGCGCCTGCCCTGCGGATACCACCATCGACAGTAGTCCGGTGGCGAGGCCGGCGCGAAGCCGCGCGGGCGTTCCTCCCGGCAGTCGCCGGTCAATGCGCGTGCGACGGTCGGCTGCTGAAACGCGCGGGCTATTCAAGGTCTTCTCCCACGACAGCTACTGCCTTGATCTCAACTTCGACGCCGGGGCGGGAGAAGCCGACAACGCCGATGAAGGCGCTCGACGGGTAGGGGCCGCTGCCGAATACTTCCTCTTTGATAGCTACGTACTTGTCGGCGTTGCGAACATCTGCCGAGTAAGCCGTCATGGTCACGATGTCGTGGACAGTGCCACCGAGCTCGTGCAGGTGCTCGGCGATCAGGCGGAAGTCCTCACGAAGCTGGGCTTCGAAATCGCCGGCGATCGACTTGCCGTCGGCATCCTCGAGCGTCGTCTGGCCTGCGAGCCATACGGTGCTGCCGCCTTCGGTCACGACGGCGCGCGAGTAACGACGCAGCACGCCGCGCTCATCCGTGTAGTATTGCCGCGCCATGGGTGCGGCGTCGGAAATTGCGGCTAGAAAACCACCCGCTAGCAGGACGGGCAACAAGAATTGACAGAGCTTCGCGTAGGCTGCTTGCATCGTTCTCGGTCCTTCGTCTCCGGGCCAGACTTCGGTAGCAACACGGCTCGATGACCCGAAAAGCGGCCGGATGCCCAATCAGACTTTACCCTAAGGGCGCGCCAGGCTCACTGGGCGAGCATGCCGAGCTTGAGCATGGCATCGCGCGCCTGGCCGTAGAGGACCCGAATTTGCGCGTCCCATATTTCGCGTCCAGCGATGCCGTCCGAGGATAGCCCGACGCCGCTCAGGTATGCCTCATAAACCGGGGCCCGCAGTCCGGCGAGCAAGCCTTGCTCGAGCCGTTCGATACGATCCTCGGGTGTGCCGCGCAGCACGACGTAACCCCGCACCGTCGCAAACACCGCCTCGTATCCGAGCTCGACTGTCGTCGGTACGTCGGGTATGAGCTCGAGTCGCTCGCGCGACATGACGGCGAGACCGCGCAGGGCGCCGCGCTCGATCTCGTCAAGCGCTTCGCTGAGATTCAAGGCTGCCGCATCGATGTTGCCGCCGATCAGGTTCGCTGCAACCTCGCCGCCGCCATTGAATGGCACTGCGCTGAGCTGCGTTGCCGCTGCGCCGGCGAGCGCGAGTCCCGCAACGTGGTCGATGCCGCCGACGAGCCCGGTTCCCCACTTGATAGAACGGCGGTGGCCGAGCGCAATGAGGTCGGCAAGGGTATGGATCTCGTTCACTCCACCCGTTGTAACGACGAGCGGATCCTCGGTGGCCCGTGCAATGCCAATCAGATCATCGATCGTGATTGCGCTTTGACCGCGGGCAAGCGCAAACAAATGCGTCGGTGTGATCGCCATGATCGTATAGCCATCGCGCGGATGGTCGTCCACGTAGTTCATCGCGACAACGCCGCCGCCGCCGCCTTTGAAAACGACCGCCATGTCCACACCGAGCGCCTCGCGAGCGCCGGCGATCATGCTGCGCGCTGTCAGGTCGGTGCCGCCGCCGGGTGAGGCGTGGGTGACAACGTCGATCGGTCGCGCGGGGAATTCAGCGTCGCGATCGGTGCAGCCTGCGCTACCGGACAGGACCGCAACGCATAGCAGCGATCCGGCAACGCGGGACAGCCTAGCTCGCGGATCAGAACGCAAGTCGGCCATGCTCCGATCTGTGCCGCTACGGTCGATCGTCAGTTTGGCGCGCCGAGTGCGATCCGAATCGGCGCGCTACTGCCATGCTGAGCGCAGCGGTAATCCGACGAGAAACTCCGGGTTTGCGCCTTCACGCGGAACGAACTTCTGTGCGCGGCCGTTATTGACCTCCGCAATATAGAGGTTGCCTTCCTGGTCGACGCTCATGCCATGGACGTTCCACATCGACCCAGGCCATTGCCCTTGGCTTCCCCAGGAGTACAAGTAGTGCCCCTCGACGTCGAACTTGGCGATCTTGCTGGTCATATTATCCGCAATCCAGAGAGTCCGGTCGGTGCCCATATACAGATACTGCGGCGTCGAGGGGTTCCCCGTGCTGAACTGGTGCAGGAATTGACCGTTCTCGTCGAACACCTGGATGCGCCGATTGGTTCTGTCAGTTACATACACGCGGCGCGTGTCCGGGTCGACGACGACGCCATGAACGGCGTTGAAATAGCCGGGTCGGGTGTCGTTCGGCGGCGAGCCTTCCTCGCCCCAGGTGAGCAGGAAATTGCCGTCCGCGTCAAATTTCACGACGCGTGTGTTCGCATAGCCGTCGGTGACGAACATCGTGCTGTCGGGTAACCAGGCGAGGAAGGTCGGCCGGTTGAAATGGCCTTCATCGTTGCCGGGCTCACCCGGGACACCAAGTGTCTGCACGAGCTCACTGCCGTCGTTGGTGAACTTGTAGACCACGTGCTGGCGGTCGTCGACGACCCAGACATGCTTTTCGGGGTCGTAGGGATTGATCGCCACCGAGTGCGGGCGTCGGAACAGGTGGTCCCACTGCGTCCATTCCTCGATGATGTTGCCGTCACGGTCAACGACGAATAAGCAGTGCTCCCAGCGCGCATCGACGCCGAGCGTGCCTTGCCACGCATTCCAGCCGTCCGAGCCCGTGTTGCCCGGGCTCGTGATCGGCCCGACGGACGCATTGCGAAACGGCGTCGCCGAAACCGGGAAGGAGATGCTCGGGCCGACCTCGGGGTAGGGCACTTCCTCGGGACGTTCCAGCTCAGGTAGCTCACCGCGCATGAGAATGTAGACGCGATCCGGGCTCTCGGCGAAAATCCCTTGCACCGCGCCCCAGGTCCATTCCGCGTGGCCTGGCAGCTGCGACAGCGGCTTGGGCCAGTTCGGCACGGCTTCGTAAGGCCCTGTCTGATCCTGTCCGCCAATCTGTCCCGGCACGGCGGCAAACCCTGCAGCTGAGGGTGGCGCGGCGGGCGCAAGAGGCGTCTCGGCCCGATCCGAGATCAAGAAGCCGACGATGAGACCGACGAGGGCCGCTACGGCAATGAGCGCTGTCTTGTTCATGAGTTACCTCCGCAAAAGCCGAACTCACACTATGCCAGCCCGCTGCGAGGGTCAATTATAAACTCGCGCTAAATTCATGGACGCGGAATGCTTGCGCACAATGCACTGAGTTACACTGCCTCGGCGATCACGTCCGGAAAGGAGAACAGCGATGGGTCTTGAGGACCGCTCGATTGCGATCGTCGGCGGGGGCATGGGCGGACTGGCAACAGCGGCGACGCTCGGGCAGCTCGGCATCAACGTCACGATCTACGAGCAGGCAAAGGAGTTCACGCGTATCGGCGCCGGCATCCAGATGATGCCGAACTCGATGCGGGTTCTGCGTCAGATAGGCGTAGAGGACACGCTGCGGCGCACCTCGTTCCAGCCATATTCACATCTGAACCGCGAGTGGGATACGGGCAAGATCATTCGCGAGTTGCCGATGCCGGAAGATCTGTATGGGGCACCTTACCTTTGCATGCATCGCGCCGATCTGACCGCCGCCCTGGCGTCGGCGATACCCGAGGGCTCACTGCAATTGAGCAAAAAGCTCGTGGGTCTGGAAACGACAGGAAGCGGAGTAAAACTGCGTTTCGAGGACGGCACGAAAGCGGAGGCTGATGCCGTCGTCGGCGCCGATGGCGTGCACTCGATCGTCCGCGACATTATCGTTGGCCCCGACGAACCGCTGCACAAGGGCCGCATCGCCTATCGCGCGGTTTTTCCAGCGGCGCTGCTCGAGGGTCGCGACATCGGCCCTTCGCGAACCAAATGGTGGGGCGTGGATCGCCATATCGTGATCTATTACGTCACGGCGGCCAAAAGCGAGATCTATTTCGTGACCAGCGTGCCGGAGCCTGCAGGCTGGTTGACGCGTGAGTCTTGGTCCGCGAAGGGCGACGTCGAAGAGTTGCGCGCCGCCTATGCAGGCTTCCACGACGACGTGCGCGCCGTGCTCGAGGCCTGTCCTGACTGTCATAAATGGGCGATTCTCGAGCGCGAGCCACTGCCGCGTTGGAGCGACGGCCGGGTTGTGCTGCTCGGCGATGCGTGCCACGCAATGACGCCGTACATGGCGCAAGGCGCGGCGACATCCATCGAGGATGCCGCAGTGCTTGCGCGCTGCATCGAAGCCTACGACGGTGACGACCTCGAGGCAGCGTTTAAGCTCTATGAAGCCGTGCGCAAGCCGCGGACTTCGCGAATCCAGGCGATCTCGAGCGCCAACACCTGGATGAAAGGCGGCAACGACGACACGAGCTGGCTCTACGGTTACGACGCTTGGAACGTGCCGCTGCACGAGACTGCCGACGCTGCTGCCGAGTCGGTGTGAGCCCTGCCAGTTAGAGTATTGCGTTGACTGACGGTCTGGCATCAACCACGACGGCGGCGCCGGCTCGTGCCGAGCAGCTGCTCGCTCGCATGGAGGCCGTGCCATTCGGTCGCTGGCATCGCAAGCCACGCATCGTCATTGGCACGGCGACTTTTTTCGATGCCTTTGACGCCCTCTCGCTCGCGTTTGCGCTGCCGGTGCTCGTCGGGCTCTGGGGAATCACTCCGGCCCAGATCGGCATCCTGATCGCGGCGAGCTATGCCGGGCAGCTCATCGGCGCGCTGGCGTTCAGCAACTATGCCGAACGGCGCGGGCGAATCCCCGGTGCGACGGCGGCCGTGGCCATCATGTCGGTCATGAGCCTCGGCTGCGTCTTTGCCGGCGACCTGTCGGCGCTGCTGCTGCTGAGATTTCTGCAGGGCATCGGTATCGGCGGCCACATGCCCGTCGCCGCGGCCTACATCAGTGAGCTGTCGCGAGCTCAAGGGCGCGGCCGCTTCTTTCTGCTCTACGAGATGATCTTCCCGGTGGGTCTGATGGCGACAGGACAGATCGGCGCGATCGTCGTTCCTGCGCTGGGCTGGAAGGCCATGTTTCTCGTTGGTGCGATCCCTGGGCTCATCGTTGCATTCCTGGTCTCGCGACTGCCGGAATCCCCGCGCTGGCTGATTAACCGCGGACGGCTGGCGGAAGCAGAAAAGACCATCGCCGCGATGGAGGCGAGCCATCGGGCGGAGACGGGCGCTGCGGCGCCGCCTTTCAACGCGGTGACTGAGCCGGCAGCCACTCCCGCGCACAGGCCTGATCCGGCGGCACCCGGCCATACGCGATGGCTCGAGTTGCTGTCACCAGCCTATCTGGGCCGCACGCTGACGGTCTGGGCCTTATGGGCGAGCGCCTACTTCATCGCCAACGGGCTCAATAATTGGATGCCGACGCTGTATCGCTCGGTCTACGAGCTAGAGTTGCAGACGGCGCTGCGGGCGGCCTCGTTGACCAACATTGCCCAGGTCTTGCTGCTGCTCGTGTGCGCATTCACGATCGACCGCATCGGCCGGCGCAACTGGGTGACGGCGTCATTCGTGCTCGGTGGCGCGGCGCTTGCTGCGCTTGGGCTATTTGGCGGCGACAGCGTCGTTGCGGTCATGATTCTGGGGACGCTGGCGTACGGCATCATCGGCTCCACCAACGCGGTACTGTATCTTTATACACCCGAGATCTATCCGACGCGGATGCGGGCCATCGGCACGGGGCTGGCAACCTCCTGGCTGCGCATAGCCTCCGCGGTTGCACCAACGCTGGTCGGGCTCATTGTCGGGGCCGAGGGCATTTCGGCGGTGTTCTTGATGTTCGCAGGAGTCAGCGTCGTCGGCGTGCTGGCCGCATCGCGGATGATCGAGACCCGCAACCGGAGGCTCGAGGATATTGCTCGCTGACGGAGCGGGTCTTGCGGCGTCAAGCGCACTCAGCTGCCGCCGTATGCTGCCGGAAAAAGCTCCACTCGCACGATCAGTTCTGCGATCGGGAATACCGTATTCGAGGCGACCCGGCTCAGCTGCGCCGGGCGCCGTAAACAGCGGGGTGGAGGTTGGCGGCACTGGCCGCCCAAGGCACGCTGGCAGCTACCGCCCGGTTGAAGTCGTGGGCTGGCCGTGCATCTCGGCAAGCATCTCGCCTATCGCGTGTGAGGCTTCGGTGCTGCCGAGCCTGTCCGCGAAACTCACAATAGCGCCAGCCAGTTCCGCTTCCATTCCAGCGTAGGCGACATTTGCGGCGCACTTCGCCTGAAGTTGCTCACGCGTCATCGGATCGTGGCTGCCGCCACGCAGGAACGGCTGAAACTCCACGAGCGTCGATCCATCCTTGAGCGTAGCCGTGATTTTGCCGGTGTAGTTTCGCGGATACTCATCGGCAGGATCGATGCTATAGCTGATGCGCTCGGCGAGGGCGAGTACAGCCGGGTCGCGCACGGACTCATCGGTGAACTCGGCGAGCCCGGCATCGCCGCGCAGAAAACCCACGGCGATGCAGTAGGGTGTGCTGAACTTAGCCGCGTAGGGATTCGGCGGCCGGCGTTTCAAGGCGAGCGGTTCCCAGAGTCTGTGCACGGTGCCTTCGGCGACCTGGCAGCGCAGTGAAACGATGTCCTCGGCCGTTGTCTGGGGCGCGAGCCGCGTAGCGCAGTCGACGAAGGGCTGCGTCATAGTCCCGCAGGCGTAAGGCTTGAAGGCCGTCTTCTCAACGTGCCAGAGCGAGCCCAGCTGCTCGCGCAAGATATCGAAGTCCGGCGTGACCGACGGGGCGAAGCCGTGCATGAGGCCGTGCGTCCCTTCGAAAACAGTTGCCGGGCCCGTGAATCCCGCGCGTGCCATGAGCACGGCGCGCAGACCCGATTGGGCCGCCCAGCCGGCGTGCATGCGCTTGGTCCAGGAGCCGTCGGCGAGATATTCGATGATCCCCGACGCCATACTGCCGGCGATACCCAGCGCGTGCGTCGTCTGCTGTGCTGTCAGATTCAGGGTCGCCGCCACACCGGCGGCTGCACCCATCGCGCCGAGCACGGCCGTTGGATGAAAGCCAGCCGTATGCACGCCTTTCTGTGCGATGAGCCCGAGGCGGCACATGACCTCGCCGCCGACCGCCAACCCCTTGAGTGCCTGACTGCCGCTGAGCTCGAATTCCTCCGCAGCGGCCATGACGGCCGGCACGATCACGGCGCCCCAGTGTATCGGGCAGCCTTCGAAGGTATTGTCGAAGTCCTCACCGTGCGCGGCGGTCCCATTGATCATGGCCGCGGCTGCGGCATCGAGGCGATCGCTGGCGCCGAGCACGCTGCAACGCCCGGCCGCGGTCCACGACTCGCGCAATGCGGTGACGTAGTTCGTGTGACGCGCGGCAATACTGAGACCGAATGTATCGATGACGGTATCGGCGCAAGCTTGAGTAACCGCGGCAGGCAACTCATCGGGCGCGAGCGCTGTGATCCAGCGTCCGAGCAGCGCGGCGACTGTGGCCTGTTCAGTCATTGGACGTTGCTCCTTGGCGTACAGACAACCACACACGCGTCGCGAGCGAGCCAACGATGAACAGGGCCGCGACGGTCAATAGTGCCAACGCAATTCTATCTTCGACGAAAATACCGTGGTCGCCGCCCGACAGCACGAGCGAGCGACGGTAGTTAGACTCGACCAGATAGCCCAGCACGACGCCGAGCACCATCGGCAGGAAGGGAAGCCCGACGAGACGCATGCCCAGTCCGATCGCACCTGCACCGAGCACTAGCGCGAGATCGAACAAGCTGTAGTCGATCGAATAGACGCCGGAGAAGATCAGCGCATAGATGAAGGCCATCAGGTAGGCTTTCGGGCGGTTTACGAGCCACAGACAGGCGGGTAAGATCAGCATTCCGAGCGCCAGTAGCGCCAAGCATGCGACGAATAGCCCAGTGTAGAGGCTCAGGATCACGTCGCCGTTCTCCTGGAACAGTCGCGGCCCAGGCACAATGCCGTGAATCAGCAAACCACCCAGCAGGATCGCGGCAGAGTTCGAGCCGGGTATCCCGAAGCTTAAGACCGGCACGAGCGCAGTCGCGGCGACGGTGTTGTTGGCGGTCTCGGGCGCCGCGATGCCCTCTGGCGAACCCTTACCGAACTCGTCGCGATGCCGTGACCATCGGCGCGCCTCGTTGTATGCCATGAACGACGCGATCGTTCCGCCGGCCCCGGGCATGACCCCTTCGAAGGTGCCGATCACCGACCCGAACAGCTGCGGCTTGATGAGCCGGCGGCGCAGCTGCGCATTCGGAAACCTGAGCCGTGCACTCAGGCGATCGGCCTTGCGCCACTCGCCGGTGCTCGACTGCTGCAGCAGCTCGCTGACCGCGAACAACCCGACCATGACCAGAATCGGCGGTATGCCGTCGAGCAGATCCACCTGATCGAAAGTAAACCGCGGCACTCCAGAAATCGGATCGGAGCCCACCGTTGCGATCATGAGCCCGATCAGGCCCGCCGCGAGCCCTTTGATCAGCGACTCCCCCGATAGCGATGCGATGACGCTCAAGCCCAGCACGCCGAGTGCGAAATAAGCCATCGGTGTAAACGCAAGTGCAACGCGGGCGAGTGGCTCGGTCAGCAGCACGAGCATAAGGAGTCCGAATAATCCGCCAATCACGCCGGAATACAGTGAAATCCCGAGCGCTTCGCCGCCGCGGCCCTGCTTTTGCATTTCGTAGCCGTCGAGCACGGTTGCTGCCGCGGCGTTGGTCCCCGGCGTGTTGATCAGGATGGCCGGAATCGAACCGCCGTACTCGGCGCCGACGTAAGTGGCCGACAACAGCACGATCGCGACACCTGGATCCATGCCGTAGGTGAACGGCAGCACGAGCGCCATGGTGATCGACGGAGAGATACCCGGCAGTGCGCCGCCGAGTATGCCCCAGGCCACGCCAGCGGCCGCAGCTGGAACCAGCGGCGTCGTCACGAGCAAGGCGAGTACATTCGTCAGCGTGCCCATGTGTGTTTAGCTCACGGGGGCGAGCCATGGCCGGGGCATCGGAATGCCGAGCAGCCACGCGAACAGTAGCCAGAACACCGTCGCTCCCGCAACGGATACAAGCAGGAGACGGCGGCTGAAGATTTCGCCCTGATATCGAGCCATGGCCAGCAACAGCAGGATCAGACTCAGCCAATAGCCCAGCAGGCTGACGACGATGACGTATGCCGCGCCGATGGCAAGCGTTCCTGCGGCGCGGGCCAACACGAACCCTGGGCTGGGGCCTTCCGCTGGCGCGGCTGCGGCTGCCCGGAGCGCCAGTCCGTAGTTCAGAGTTGTTTTGAGAGCCAGCCCGATTGCCAACCCGGCGAGGAGCACCGCATAGGCGAGGGGCAGGCCTGCCGGCCCCACCTCATCCGCCAACGCGCTGCGGCCAATACCGCTTGCAAGCGCAAAGTAGCCCGCGGCGATGGCGAGCAACACGGCCGCGCAGATCAGGTCGCGTTTCACGTTCGGTTGCGACCTCTACTGCACAACGCCGGTCGCGCGAAGGAAGGATTCCGTGCGTGCGGCAAAGTCATCGATGAACTCCGCATAGTCGGTATGGGGAATGTAATGCGGCGCCAAGATTCTTGCTTCGTAGACCGCGCGGTAATCGGGATTCTCAAGCACGGCCTGCACGCCACGCTGCCAGGCATCGACGACCGCCGGCGGCGTGCCAGGGGGGCCTGCGATACCTCGGAACTTGGTCAGGACGACATCATAGCCGAGCTCTTTGACGGTCGGGATCCCTGGCAGGCGCTCGGTGCGGACCGGTGCGAACACGGCCAGGATGCGCAGCTGCCCCGCATCAAGCTGGCCGCGGATCTCTTGTGCTTCTCCTACGCCGACGTCGAGGGTGCCATTGAGCACGTTGAGCATCAGGTCGCCGCCACCTTCGTGAGTCACGATGGCCGGGCTCACGCCGGCAGCTGCTTTGAGTTGCTCGAGCGCCTGGCGTTCCAGTGATGCCGGCGTCGACGCGCCCCAGCGGCCCCGGCTCGTGCGCGCCTTTTCGAGGACTTGCTCAAGGGTCTCGAATGGCCCATTGGAACGCGTATAGACCACTTCCTCGTCGAAGAACACGTTCACGATCGGTTCGAGGTCGTGATAGGTATTTGCCGGCCGGCTCAGCAGTGATGTGTAGATATAAGTGGGTGTCGTCGCATAAAAAATGCTGCCGTCAGCCGGTGCGTTGGCGAGTCTCGCCATTGCGCGTGCGCCGCTGCCGCCGCGAACGTTGTCGACGATGAATTCGACGCCCATCTGTGGCCCGAGGTAACGCGCGAGCTCACGCAGGAACACGTCACTGCCGCCGCCGGGGCTGGAGTGCGTGACCAAGGTCACGACCCTGTGCGGGTAGCTCGGCTGCGCGTCAGCAGCCAGGCTATTCAAAAGCGCGGCGACGAGGCTCAACGCGGATGCGAGAGAACGGAGCCAGCCGAAATGCACCATGGACCTCCTTCAGATCAATACACGCTTGGACAGGAGGCATTATATAGAAGCCGCGCAGGATTCCCCTATGAGCCGCCGCGCAGCAGCGCGGATCTGCCCTCGAGCCGCGCCGCGGAGGGTGCCAGGCCCGCGGTGCGAAGCAAGCGCCGCGGCGGTTTTGGGTCACCGGTCCGGAAATGCCGGAACGCTAGTAACCCGACGCTGTGTTCCAGATGTGCATCGCCAGGGACTTGATCGTCGCCGCGTCCAGCGACTTGCCCCAAGGCGGGCATTCGCCGAGACGCCCCGCTGCAATCACACTCAGCAGGGTCTCGCGGTCGCCGCCGTAGAGCCAGACGTCGTCAGTCAGATCAGGTCCGCCATATGGTTTGTATCCCATGCCGTTCTCACCGTGGCACTCAGTGCAGGCTAGCCAATCGTTTGCGGCGCGCGCGACGGCTTCAGCGTCCGCATCGCCACCACTCAGATCGACGACTTTCTCCACAAGATCGTTCATCTGATCGACGCTGTATCCGAGCGTTCCGTAGCCGGGCATTTCCGAGTAACGCGTGTCGGCGCAGCCACCGTAGTACGACACGTCGGCAATATCGGGGCAGTCCTTATTGCGTATGCCGTAGAGCAGGGTTTGCTGAATCGCCATGACTGGTTCGGCATCGTTGGCTTCAAAGCCGGTCACACCCCAGAGCCAGTCGTAGTCGACGAGGTTTGGTATCCCGGGCCTGCCTTGCATGTCCGCACCGTGGCAGCTCGCGCAGTTCGCCGCGTAGGCTGCTTGGCCGGTTGTGCT
>JAHEEM010000291.1 GCA_024640695.1 Rhodospirillaceae bacterium
CCGATCCAAGCTGAGTACCTATTAAAATCAGCAAGTTAAAGTATACCTTGGGCACGTCGCCAGCAACAACAATTCGGCAGCGGCACGGCCTGCGGCGCATATTCGGGGTTTTCCGCGACATTCCGGTCTCGCACTGGTCCCGACCTCGTCCTAGGCTCGAATGCTTCGCCGATCACGATCACTCGCGACGAACCCACCCGCTGAAGTCATGGATAGGCATCTACCATCGGGCCTCTCACTCTGGGAACTGCTGTGGACCCTCGGGATTGCCGGGGTTCTGCTCGCCCTTGCCGTGCCGAGCTTTCGCAACGCGTTGCTCGATGCGCGCCGCACCGCCGATATCAACGGCTTCGTCACCGCCGTGCAGCTTGCGCGCAGCGAAGCGGCCAAGCGCGGCGCGGCGATCGTCCTGTGCAAGACCGCTGACGGCCTACGTTGCGGCGGGGACGAACTGCGCTACGACGCCGGCTGGATGGTATTCGCCAACACCGACGGGTTGCGCCCGCCCGAGCGCAACGCCGGCGAGGCGCTGCTGCTTCAATACCAACCCTGGTCGCGGGGCTCGATATCGGCTAACCGTCGGCTGTTCGAGTTCCGGGCGTTCGGCTGGCGCAGCACCAACGGCACCGTGACCTTCTGCGACGCTGACGGGCGCGCCCGGGCCGTCATCGTCAGCTACACGGGCCGGCCCCGCGTTGCGGAAGTCGGTCCCGGGGGCCGGGGCCTGAGCTGCGCGAACTTGCCATAATGAGTCTGCAAAAACAGCCGCTTATCCCGCCTCGGCGACCGATCGTCGGAAGCTTTTGCAGTCTTCTCAAAGGGGCGCCTAGAGTCCCTGCCCATGAATGCAAGACAGCAATTGGGCTTCAACCTGCTCGAGCTCATGGTCACCATCCTCGTCATCGGCATCGTGCTCGGCTTCGGCGTGCCGAACTTCATGGCATTCCAACGCAACAACGCGATGACCTCAGCGGCCAATGACTTCATCTCGCTTATTTACCTTGCGCGTACCGAGGCCATCAAGCGGCAGGTGCCGGTTACGCTCTGCGCGAGCGCCAACTCTCAAACGCCAGCGCCGACATGCGGCGTGGGGCCCGAAACAGGCTATATCGTGTTCGTCGATGACACCAATCCCCTGGTCGCCGCGCCGACGGACGGCAACGCAACCGTCGACACCGGCGAGCTTGTCTTGACTCAGCATGCCCCGCCCACTGGCACGATGACGGTTGCTGCGGACAGCATCTACCTTACCTTCGCCCCGTCGGGCTTCTGGCTTCAACGGGCGACCGGCCAGGCTCAAGATTCGCTGACCAACATCCTGCTCTGCGACGATCGAGGCAACGTGGATGCCGGCGGCACCTCGTCTGCCCGCGTCGTGACCGTCTCGCCGACCGGCCGAGCGCAGATCATGCGGACGCAAGCAGACATCGTCGCGGCCGTGGCCGTGACCGGCGGCGTATGCCCGTAGGAAACACGAGATGAATACCACGCACAAGGCGCAGTCTGGATTCACACTGATTGAAGCAATGGTCTCCTTAGTCGTGCTCTCGGTCGGAATGATCGGCATTGCGGCACTGTACGCGCAAGGTCTCGGCGCCAGCCGCACGGCTACGTTTCGCACCCAGGCCATCAATCTCGTCGGCGACATGGCCGACCGCATACGCGCAAATCGTCTCGCGCAGGCGGCCTACGCCGGCGGCGCTGCCAATAATGCCTGCGACCCCCAGAACGGCGGAGGCGTGAACTGCACGCCGCAGCAAATGGCCGCGCACGACTTGTTCGTCTGGGATCAGCAGGTAACCCAGTTACTTCCGAATGGGCAGTGGCAGATTCAATTCAACCCCGGCGTCCTGCCGCCGAGCTACCAAATCACGATCAGCTGGGATGAGGTCGGACAAGCTCTTCCGGTCCAGCATCAGATGCTGATCCAAGTCCCAGCAATTTAGCGCTAATTGAAAAGACTTATCGTGAACACGATGACAGCCACACTGAAACGTCGTATCGCCGGCATCACGCTGATCGAACTCATGGTCGCTATGGCTATCGGCTCGTTCCTGATGATCGGCGCCATTACGGTCTTTATGCAGAGTCGCACGACTTTTCGGATCAACGAATCTGTAGGACGAATGCAGGAGAATGCTCGTTACGTCCTCGACGCGCTCGAGCCGGACTTGCGCATGTCACACTATTGGGGGCTTACGAGCCGCACGATCAAGATTCGCGGCAGAGCCACACCGCTCATGCCGGTGCCTGCGGGCCTCGCCGTTGGCAACGATTGCGGCGTCAACTGGTCGATCAATCTCGATATCGAGGTCGGCGGCACGAATAATGGCTACGCCTGGGCCTGTCCTGCTTTCGGTGCCGCCCAGGCAGGTGCCGACACCCTCGAGATGCGCCGCGTCAGCGAAGACCCGATACCGGTACCGGCAGCCGGCACGCTGTATGTTCAGTCGGCACGGTTTCGCGACGGTCAGATTTTTCCCGGCCCCGTCGTGCCGCCCGGCTTTCTGCCGGGAACATCGGCTACTCACCAGCTGCGCGTCATGGGTTACTACGTCAGCGCCAACTCGACGCTCGACACCCCCGGCAACCCAGTGCCTTCGCTGCGCGTCAAAACGCTCGTCGGGGGTGGGTTCGGACCGCGCATCTTGGATCAGGAGGTCTTACCGGGCGTAGAAGACCTGCAGGTTCAGTTCGGTGTGGATACCGATCTCGCAGGCACGCCAAACCGCGGCTCGATCGACCGCTACGTAAATCCGGGCGACCCGATCATTACGCCCGGCGCCGCTGGCTTTTTGCCCGACGCCCAGATCCTCGCGATACGGCTCTGGGTACGCCTCCGCGCCGAGCGGCGGGAGAACGGATATACGGACACCGCCAACTATGTCTATGCCGACCGAAACGTACCCCCGTTTAACGATGCCTTTCGGCGCATCGTGGTCTCAAAAACGATCTATCTTCGCAACGCCACGGCAGCAACCTAATGATCTCAAGAGATAAATATATGCCATCTAATAGACACTCCCAGCAAGGCGCGGCGCTGATCGTCGGCCTGGTATTGCTCATGGTCTTGACCGTGCTCGGCATCTCAGGGATGAATTCCTCAGCGCTGGAGCTGACGATGGCCAGCAACGCGCAGTTTCATCAGGACGCCTTTCAGTCGGCTGAAACCGGCATCGATATCTCGATCTCCGGGCGCAGGTTCAGCACAGTACTCAACGCCCCCGGAAACACGCTCCCTGTAACGCCCTTGGGCGATGGCAGCTATTCGACGCAGGCCGTCACGGCCTTTCAGGAGACGACACCGGTGCCGGATATCGGCTTCAGCGGCGGCGAAGGGACGCCCGGCGCGATTCAAGCCTTCCACTTCGACGTCGTTTCGATCGGCGCGGGACCGCGCGGAGCCTCATCGACGCACAATCAGAGTTTTTACGTCATCGGACCCGGTGGATTTTAAGGGTCCCTCGGCAAGGAGAGCCATCATGATTAGGGTAACCATCGTAACGCTGGCGCTGGCCGCGGGCACGCTGAGCCCCGCTTGGGCCTACCGCGTCCTCGAGCAGGTCGAGCAAGCCTATGAGCTGCA
>JAHEEM010000292.1 GCA_024640695.1 Rhodospirillaceae bacterium
AATACACTCGACGCGAACGGAGCGGTTACCGGCAATCTGGATGTGCGTTACGACAACGCGTATTGGGGCTACGAAGATTATGGTCTCAATGCGATGGCGAAATTCGAGCCCGGTGGAAAGTTAGATTACGTACTTGGCTTCGATCATCAGAACTTTTCGGGCTGGGACGACGTTTGGCGTATAGGCGAGCTTGAGGAGGAGGTCAACGCGCTGTTCGGCCAGATCCGTACAACGCGGACGTTCTCCGATAACACGACGCTGGCGTTCGGGCTGCGGCGAAACGAGCCATCGAATACGGAGTCCTCAACCGTCTGGAACCTGAGCAGCCAGTATGATATCTCCGACAATCTATTCGTACGGGCCACACTCGGGACATCGTTTCGCTTGCCGGATGCCGAATCTCTATTTCTCAATGAGATTTATGACGCCGATAACGATGGCGTTCCCGACGACGGTTATTTCGCTATCGGCAATCCAAATCTCAAGCCCGAGAAGAGCGAAAACATCAATCTCTCGGTCGGAGGTAATTACGACCGGTTCAGTTACGAGCTGATCTACTTCACCCGGGATATCACAGATTACATCGATTCCTATGTGCCGATAGTTATCGCGGGCGTGGAAGGCGAGACCTTCGTCAACTCCGACGACGAGGTCAACGTGGATGGAATGGAGCTCATTACCACCTTTACTGTCAATGCGAGCTGGGCCGGCTCGGCGTCTCTCAGCCGGGTCGATTCCCAGCTCAACGGTGACGGCATTCAGCTCACGGGTATTCCGGAGAGCGAGTTCAAGCTCCGCGCCGATTATGCGCCGCAGCGTTATCCGTTCGGGTTCTCGCTCACGGTCGATCGCGTCGGCGACATCAACGCGCGGCGGGGCGTTACTCGCGGCAACTATACGGTGATCGACTGGTCCGGGTTCTACTACCTAGGCGCAGCGCGAGAGCATCAGTTCGTGATCCGCATCGAGAATCTGACTGACGAGGTGTACGCGAGCCGAGTCGATCGCGGTGTGCTCGATCTCACAGGCAGCTCATATATCTATGACAACCTCGGTATGAGCCGGACCGTGCATCTGAGCTACCGGCGCCGGTTCTAATCGCCTAGAAGTTCACGCCGGCGACCTCGGCCGACAGCGTTACCTCGATCGGGTCGGTATTGAGCGGATCGATGAACTGGAGATCCTCATTTCCGTCATCCGTGTCCGTCGCGCCGAGGCAGGTGAATGCCACGGTGTACGTGCCCGGCATCACGGCCGCGCGGTAATCGTAACCCCCGCTGATGCCGAGGACGGCGTCGGCCGTGGTCACGGGCTCGGCATCCATGCCGTCGATGTCGTCCGGCGTATCGCCTGCAGCGAATACGTACACGACATTACCTTGGTCGGGATTCGGTTTGGTCGTGCACGATGTGTCGCCGTCGAAGGTCGCCTGCGTCACGAGTCCGCTGATGGAGCCCAGCTCATCGGCGTATAGAATGCGGAAAGCCGGCCGCAGGATATAACCGTCGCGGCCGACCGGATTGGTCAAGCCTTTGCGCACATCCCAGTCGAACAGAATTCTTACAGCCTGGTTCTCGCCGACCGTAAAGCCGCTGACGAGACGGATTTTATCGCTTGGCACGTCGATATCGACCGGTTCCATGCCGCCGGTGTCGTCTATCGCATAGGACAGGCCGATATCGCTGTCATCGATGCGCAGCTCGATCCAGTTATACGATCCAGCGCCTACGACGGCTTCGTTGACGAGCACGGCGGCATTCTGATCGTTGAGCGCCAGAAGGTTCGCCTTGAAAGGCGTAGACGTCATCGGCAACTGAAATGCCGGCCCATCGCCCGCAGGCTTGACCCAGATTTCCGTGATTGTTACCCACAGCTCAGCGATGCCGTCGACCGGCCGATCCATGAGCGAGATGCTGACTGACCCCCCGCTGCTATCGTTGCTGCTCGAGCAACCCGTGATGGCTGCGGCGCACAAGAGGGCGAAAGCCAAGCGGCTCAGTGCCGTGTAGTTCATGTGAAAAATCTCCGCGGTACCTGTGACTCGAGGCGCGCCAGTCTGAGGCCACCGTGTCGTACGGCGCCGAGACGTGGTTCACGGCCAGCTCTGCCAGGCTCTAGGCCTGCGGGAGGTTAAACGTTGGCGGGGCGATTCAGTTCCCTGTATTGGACATAATATAGGCTCTCCGCGCCGGTCTGGACGGCGTATGTTTGCACGGCCAGTTTGACGCTAGTCAACGACTATGTTTCATTCAAATCATGGTCTTACAGCTAGGATCAATGCAATTAAACGGCGTTCTGCCGCATTTACCGGCCGTCTCGCATTCGTGTTTACCGTCGTAGCCTTTAGCACCGGCCTGGGAATGATCATGGTTCAGCTTGCCGTCGGCGCAGGAATGAGCGAGATCCCGAACGGGCTCGATGCGCAGACAGCTGGAGCGATGCGGTCACTGCGTGGGCTCGCGAGCGGGTGGGCAATTCCTTTCTCGGAAGGCGCGTGGCAAATTAGGGAAACGATCCACAGCGAGTCGCAGAACTACCGCATGAAGGCGACGGCGGGCAGGCCGCGCGATCCAAGGGGACGCGCCGGGCGCGCGCCCGCCGGGCCTGATGCGGAGGGTTAGGCGGCGAGAGAGGCGAAAGCGATGACCGGCGTTCGGGACCAGTGGGCGGCTGGATCAAGCTACGAAGACTTCATGGGCCGATGGAGCCGCCGCCTCGCGCCTGAGTTCATTGCCTGGTTGCGAATGCCTGGCGGCGTTCACTGGCTGGATGTCGGGTGTGGTACTGGAGCGCTTGCCAATGCGGTCTGCAGCCACGCCGCCCCGGCGTCTGTCGTGGGCTGCGATCCGGCGGCCCCCTTCGTGGAATTCGCTCGAGAGCACAGTCGTGATACGCGGCAATCGTTCGTG
Source organism: Rhodospirillaceae bacterium (assembly GCA_024640695.1). Lineage (GTDB taxonomy): Bacteria > Pseudomonadota > Gammaproteobacteria > Steroidobacterales > Rariloculaceae > JAHEEM01. Next base: position 2,910 of record JAHEEM010000292.1, read on the forward strand.
GTCGCCGGGGTTGGCAGCCTGCCGCCCCGCTCTGGCGGGTATGGGAGCGTCACTTCCTTGCTGGCTTTGAACTTTTTGCCGGACCCCGAAGGCGCCGTTCACGAAATGCGGTCCGTGGCAGCTATGCGGGCCACCGTGTCCGCGTGCGTATGGGACTACCGTGACGGAATGCTGTTCCTCCGCCACTTCTGGGATGCTGCTGCGTCACTGGATTCGGCTGCCTCCGCGCTCGACGAAGGCAACCGATTCCTCCTCTGTCGCCACGATGCACTGACAGCACTATTTTGCGACAGCGGCCTTGGTGAAGTGAACTGCGAGCCGATCGAGATCCGGACGGCATTCGCCAGCTTCGATGACTATTGGCGCCCATTTTTAGGAGGAACAGGCCCGGCGCCATCCTACGTTGCATCGCTTGGTGCCGACCATCGTGCAATCTTGGCGCGGAAGCTTGAAGAGACCTTGCCACGAGGACCCGATGGAACGATCGTCCTCGGCGCGCGCGCTTGGGCAGTTCGCGGAACCGTGAACTGATGATGGCGCCGCCTTATGACAGCATGCAGCGGATAGCGCTCTGCGCCACAGTGGTTCCGCGGCTTTAGGCGGCTGAGCGTGCGCGCGCTTCTTCGCAGAACTTCCGGATATCCCGAGTGTTGCTCTGGCCGTGCAGATAC
>JAHEEM010000085.1 GCA_024640695.1 Rhodospirillaceae bacterium
CTTCTGGGAGATTGTGCTTGCCAATACGACGTCTCCCGTTACCGTATTCTTCGACGAGGTAGAACGGGCGCTGGAGCTGCCGTTCTCACGCGATCTCTTCGTTGCGCTTGGCACTTGCTACAACGGCCGGGCCACGGAGCCGGACTATCAGCGCCTGAACTTCGTCGTCATCGGGGTCGCCTCACCGCGTCAGCTCGGCCGCGGACTCGCATTGCCGCTGTTCGAGGATGGCCTCCCGATCGAACTGGCTGACTTTTCACTCGAGGAAACCTATCAACTCGCTGAAGGATTCGGTTCGCAGGAGCAGCAGGCGCATGCCGCACTCAATCGCATCTACTACTGGGTCAAAGGCCAGCCCTACCTGACGCAGAAGATCGCGCGTGCAGTCGCCCGGCGCCAAGGCGCCGTTGAGGATGCTGATCATGTGGTGCGCGCACAATTTCTCAGCACCGGGGCGCGTGACGGCGAGCCTCTCTTGAACCATATTGCGACTACGCTGACCGATAGCGGGCCACGCGGGCGACGTGCGTTGGTGCTACTGAGCAAGCTCGGCAAGGGCGCCCCCGTGGTGGCCGATCCGGGCGCGCTTGCTCAGGAGACCCTGAGTCTGGCTGGAATCACGGTGACCGGCGACGATGAGTTCGTGACTTATCGTAACCGGCTCGTCAAAGCAGTGTTCACGAGTCGATGGGTCAGGGGTACATTGCCATTCGATTGGCGCGGTGCTGCGATGATTGCTGCAGCCGTGGCGATGATGATTCTGTTGCCGCTTTGGTACACGCAGTATTTTCCGCGTCCGTACATCGAAACGCTCACGAGCGTCACGGACGATTATGCGCTTGCCTTGGATACGCACGACAAGCTCCGGAGGTTCCCGGGATTCCGCAGGACGGCCGACGACTTGCTCGCGGACATCATGATCCGGCGCAGCGAAGGGGCGGATAATTTTGCAGAAGTTCAAGCTGCTGACGACGTCCTGCGAACCTTAGATGGCTTCATCGACACGGCCGACCGGCTCATGGGCGCCTACTGGCTGCGGCGCGCCGAAGGCGCCGTATTGCGGGCACGCCGCGACGAAGCACTGGTTTACGCGGATCGGGCAAAGATCGGTCGAGATCCCGCCGCTGCGCAGCTGGCTTCGACGCTGATCGACACGGATTACGCGTCGTTACTGCACAGCTTTCGGTTCGGAGTGAACCTATCGCAGTGGGAGGTCGAGTGGGGTTTGCAAGAGCTTACCGTCATCGACGCAGCGCAGCGTGCACGACGCTTGAGTCTCGGTGACTCGAAAGCTACGCGCTACACTGGGCAGCTCACCGCATTGCAGCACGTTCCCGTCAGCCGCGAACTGGGGGTCGATGAGCCCGGATCAGCAGGCGCATTCCTGTTCCAGATAGACATCGACCATCCGGCAGAGGAGCAGATCATGCTCGCACTCGAAGCCCCCAGTGGCGCGAGTGTGCGCTTTGGCCTGCCGACGTCGGGGAGGTCGATGCACGAGATTCGCGTCTCGGAGCAGTCCGAGCTTGCCAGCCTCGCCGACGAAGACCGCCAGGGCGTCTGGCGTCTGACCCTCGTCGATCGGACCGAGGGGTCCCGCGGTCATCTCAATAGCTGGGGCCTCCTGTTCGCGGAGGAGCTGCGCGGCTGGGAAGATGTGCCAGATCAGGGCCTGGAAATTCCCGACCCGCTGCGGACGGACCAGATCGAGCTGCAACTCAGTGCTGATGGGCATTTCGGCGTCGCGTGGCCGTCGCGGCCCGGCGCAGTCGGTGCACTCACGCTCTGGAACCTCGCGACGGGTTCGCCCCGAGGTGATTTCATCGTAGAGGCGATGCCGACTCACAGCATGTTGAGCCCGGACGCTACCCGGCTGATTACAGTCGCGGACAATACGCTGACAATTTGGGACGTTCAGACCCGTGAGCCGGTTGGGCGCATCGAGACACAGACCGGCTTCGAGTTACCGCCCGCCATCGGTGTCGATAGCGAGTATATCGCGATCGCGGAGCGACTCGATGCCCGAAATGCGCTCTACAGCTTGCTGCGCGCAGAGGATGGTGAGCTGGTCGCGAGCATCGAGGGGGCCGTCGGCGTGCGGGATTGGGTGCTAGGTCCGCAGGCGCGCTATCTGCTTCTCGTTGGACCGTCACGTACGGTGCGGATGATCGATCCGCGTCAAGGTGAAACGATCGCGGAGCTGCAGCACGAAGTCGAACCGGTGTTTCTCGATGCGCCAACGGATGACATTGTGCTGAGCGTCGACGCAGTCGGTGATATGTTCGTGTGGCGCTTGTCTGAACTTCAGCGCGGCGAGCGCAGTGGCCACTTCGTTGGAGTTACCGCCGACCCGCTGAGTGTCAGCACCGCCGAAAACGGCTCGGTAATTGCTTACGAGGCCGAGCACAGCCACGTCGTCGTGCGTGACCTCGGTAATGATTCGGTCCGTTTCAGCGCGCGCGTGGAGCGCATGAATGGTCCGGTTCGTACGCGTCTGGCCGCCGATGGAAGTCAGCTCGTGACCGCGAGCGGTTCGCTTCTTCAGGTCTGGGCAGTCGAACCTCCGGAACTTGTTTCGCGCACGAACGCCGGAGTTTCGGTAACGGCACTCGATACAACGGCGCAGCTCGTAGTGCTCGGCTATCGGGACGGCAACCTTCGCATTCGCACGACCGCTCAGCTGCAGGAGGGAATCGGTGCGCTGGAGGAGATCGACTACATCGGTCACCAAGGCGCAGTTTCCACGCTCGCGATCAATTCAGCGCGCGGTCTGATTGCGAGCGGCGGGCGGGACGGCGCAGTGCGAATCTGGGATCTGGCGAGTGGCGCACCGACTCCGCCGTATATACGGCAGAGTCCCGGCGTGCTTCACGCCCTTGCGATCAGCGACGACGGTCGTTTTGTGGCTAGTGCCGCGGAGGAAAACGCGAGCCTGTGGACGACGGCCGACGGCGATCTCGCTCTAGAGGTGCCGGTCAACGGCGCAGCGCTTGCAGTAGCGATTGCACCCGACTCATCACGGCTTGCCGCGGGCGACAGCGCAGGTAACGTATTTGTGGCCGATATCGGCAGCTCAGAGCCGCCGATATCGGGACGCGCGCAGGCAGCGGTGACGGCGCTGGCTTTTTCGCGCGATGGACGGCGCCTGGCGAGTGGCGATCGATCGGGGCGTATCCAGCTCTGGAATCCGAACGATGTCGGCACGCTCGGCAGCGCATTGGTGCTCCCGCAGGCGGTTCGATGGATAGGTTTCAGCGTCGATGGCCGCACTCTTGTGGCGCAAACCGATCATTGGGTGCACCAGATTGCGGTCGGCGCCGCAGGTTTGCGCATAGCAGCAAGCCGCCTCGTGGGCATCGATCGCGAGCCTGGCGCGCCGTCGGTGCCCGGCTTCGAGTCGGTTCGCCTCGTCGGCGGCCGCGACTTGGGTGTTGCCGAGGTCGAGGACGTCAGTTGGGAAGCGGCACCCGTCCTGGAGCAGGTCCCCGATGACGCCTCGATCGGGCGCGAGTGGGCGCAAATTCTGAGCCTGCAGATCAATGAGTTAGCCGAGGTCACCGCGCTGTCTCAATGACCCGTCCCGAGGGCTTCTTTCATCTAAATCTGTGAACTGGCTACACGGCTCGTGCGCGCGAGCACGCTATCTTAGGCCTTCGCGGAGTTATGTTACTCCTCCTAATAAAGCCTGCGGATTTACTGGTGATAATACAATTCGACAGTTCAAAGGCGAGGTCTTCGGCTCGCGGTGGCATGGCGATAGTGCTGGCCGTCGGCGCCCTGCTTGCGGCCTGCATCGAGGAACCGCAACCACGCAGCTTCACGGAATTCATGGACGACGGCATCGCCAGGGAAGGCGTTCTTATTCGCTGCAACGAGGACCGCGTTGCCACGGTCAAGGATCCTGAGTGTGTCAACGCGCGCCGCGCAGCTGCGGCTATCGCGGCTCAGGAAGACGAGCAGCAACGCGCAGAGCTAGATGCCCAGTCCGAGGCACGGTTGCTCGCAGTCCGTCAGCGCTATGATGATCAACAAGCTGCCGAGCGGCAGGCGGAAATAGCCGCTGTGGTCGAGGAGGAGCTCGCTTACGAATCGCAGTGGGTGGATACGAGCGGTGAGGATCCGCAGGCCGTGGCTGCCCCGGCCCACACGCCGATGGAGTCCAAGTCGACCGCTCAGGTTCCTAGCCTGGAACCGGTTGTGTTGCCTGCATCCGTGCGGCCGCCGCTCACCACGATCCGTTTGCCACGCGGGGTCAGGCCGATAGAGCTTAAGCCGATAGAGGACGAGCCGGCCGAGCCCAGGCTCGAGGAGATCGTGTTGCCTAGTCGGATAAAACCCACCAACTAGCTCGCAGTGCTCATCCTGCGCTCCCTGGACGGAGAGCGCACCTGGCCAGCCCTGGCCTTGCTCCGAAATCGACGGCAGCTACTCAGTTGGTGCTGCTGCCGCCAAGTGGATAGATGATCACTTCTTCCCTCTCGGCATCATTATTGCGCGGAATCGGCGGGGCTGCGCCCGTGTCTTCTGCCTGCGAGAGACTCAACAGGAAGCGCCGCACGGCGGCTGGGGTCGAGAAACTCTGGGCTTGAAGCGGCTGCGCGCTGCTGCCCAGCGGGTAGAAGCTGTTATTGGCGCGAACGTCGATTGCGAGCCGCGTCCCCTCGAGCGTAGCACCGGCAAACAGTCCGCGGCTGTTCGTGTAGGCGTAGACCTCGCTTGTGAACGTCAGATCGGTTGTCGCCTGTGCGGCACGCCCGGCGGGTCCTGCGGTGACGGCCATGTCACCACCGAGCGTAAATTTCCCGCGTCCGATATTACTCACTGACCGTGCGCTTCCGAAGATCAATACGATATCGATCGATTCGACGCCAATCTGTGCACCGAAGCTGCCGCCGGTTATCGTGATGAACGAAGGATTCGCCCATGTGCCGTCGTCGCCGCGCAAAGTGACGACGCCGCGGCCACGCCGCCCGCCGAAAACCAGCCCCATGCGAAGTGCCCCTGGGATGACCGCAATCCCTTGGGCCTGCTGGAGCAGGGTCGGGGGGATCGCAGTTTCGGCGTTGGTTGTGAAAGCCTGTAACACGGCACCGGCATTGGTTAACCGCGCTTCCTCGCTGCTCTGGCCGTGACTCTGGGCCGCCAGAAGCAGCCCAGCCAGAAGAATCCCAAAACGCAAGTTGTGCATCGTCGCACTCCGCGTGCCCTTCCTGGTGCCAATAGTACTCGAACCGGGAAATGCTGGTCGATCCGTTGGAATTGGCTACGGAGCGAGCGCGCTCGCCGGCGGCATCGGACAGCCGAGGCTCGTGGCGATGACTCGGAACAGCTCCAGCTCCGCCGGAGTGATCTGCCGATCGTGCCGGATGCATGCCAGGACTCCGCCCAGAACGCGCTGTTTCTGTTTGGGGCGCAATCGGCCAAGTCGCGTGAGAGCGGAATCCAATGCCTCGAGCTTGCGGACGCCGTCGAGGTCGGCAAAGTCTGGTTCGGCCGGCATAAGCGATGCGGCGAAGATACGTGCGAGACCCGCACGATAGGCCGCGATAGCTACGCGTGGATCATCATGGCCATAAGCTGCCACGCAGCCAAGCAGATCGCGCACGGCGCTATGTGTCGAGCCCTTCGGCTTGGGGGCCGGGAGCGACCGAGAGCCCGCGCGCAAGTAGCTTTCGAGCACCCGAATGAGGACGTAATCGAAGAGCTTCTCTTCGCTATTCAAGTCGCTCATGCGGCGTAACAGATCCATGAGAAACGTCAGTTGTTCGGTTGGACGCTGCCGAAGAGCCGGCATGCTGAGCTCGAGTATCGGCAGGCGGAATTGATCGTCGAGGGCATCGAGCTCGTGGGCAAGCTCCCGGCATTTGGTGCTGCGCATCGAACCAAGTTGTTTGTCGAGGAATTCGAGCTGCGGCCGGCGCGCGGTGGGCACGCGGCTCAAGCCGAGAGCGAGCACGAGCAGGAAGCTAAGCTCGCGTGAGTGCGCAGCGTGATCGATAGATTCCGGAACCGCGACCAGCAATGCCGCTACGGTTTCATACGAAGCGATCTGGCCGGCCTGGGCGACGATCTCCTCGTCGGCAAGCGAGGCCGTCACGGCCGCGGGGCTCAATCGCACCACTGCCTCGTCGCCGAGCTCGCCGAAGGGGATTACTTCGCTGACGTCGGGGTAATCGCCTGGCGTGAATGAAGGATCGAGCGCGAGGATGCGTTCGTCCAGTGGAGGATGCGTCGCGAACCAACCTCGAAAAGCACGCGCGCCGCGAGCGAACAGCATATGCGCAACTTCTTCGCTATTGCGCGCACTCAAGGTGCCGGTGTAGCCGCCAATTTTCTTGAGCGCACCGGCAAGCCCGAGTCGATCGCGAGTGAATTGCACGGCGGACGCATCGGCCAGCATCTCTCGCTGGCGCGAGACGCCGGCTTTAATAAGTCGGCTAAAGAATAGGCCGATCGCGCCGATTGCCGCCAGCATTACGCCAATTGCAAGGATGATCATGCCGGCGCTGCCAGACCGGCTCCGGCGCTGCAGGCGAACGCTCCGCAGCAGCCAGCGGCCCGTGAGCGACAGTGCGAGAATGCCGAACGAAAGCCCCATCAACCGTTGGTTCAGTCTCATGTCGCCGTTGAGGACGTGGCTGACCTCGTGTGCGATGACGCCTTGCAGTTCGGCGCGAGTCAGCCGGTCCAGGGCACCGCGCGTGACCGTTATCGCTGCATCGGCGGGCGTCAGTCCGGCCGCGAACGCATTCATGCCTTGCTCGTGCTCAAGCACGAAGATTTCCGGCACAGGCGTGCCCGAGGCTAACGCCATCTCCTCGACGACATTGATGAGGCGCCGTTGCAGAAGATCGGTCGTCGAGGGGGAGACTTCAGTTGCGCCGAGCAGGCGTGCGACCTGGCCGCCACCGCTCGCGAGCGTCACGATTCGGTAAAGGCTTGCAAGGCCGATAAACGCGGCGGTCAGCGATGCGATCATGAGCAACTCGCTGCCGCTGGCGGCGAACCACTCGCTTGGTTCCCAGAAGCCGATGTTCCCAGAGCGATAGGGCTGTTTGTACATCGTAATCAACACGGCAGTTGCGACCGTAACGGCGGTTACAGTCGCCGTCACGGCGAGTGCGAACAAAACGATCAGGACTTTCGTGTTGCGCCTTGACTGTTCCTGCTGCGCGAAGAAGTCCACAGCAACGCTCTAGGGCAAGATGGAAATTAGTTTGCGACCAGCAGCACGGCTCAGCCGAAAGACACCCGCGGAGCTTCGCGCTTCTGCTCATTGTCGATCTCGAGGAATTCGGCGTGCTTGAAGCTGAAGTTGTTCGCGACGATATTGCTCGGGAAGTTTTGGCAGGCATTGTTGTAGGACATTACAGCATCGTTGAATGCCTGGCGTGCAAAGGCAACTTTGTTCTCGGTTGACGCGAGTTCTTCCTGGAACTGCATCATGTTCTGGTTCGCCTTGAGATCTGGATAGCTTTCCGCCAGTGCGAACAGACGGCCGAGTGTCCCGCCTAGGGTCGTCTCGGCGGCGCCGAGCGCCTTGATGGCCGCGGCGTTCGATGGGTCGGCCGCGGCTTGTTTGAGGCCGGCGACAGCGGCATTGCGTGCCTCGATGACTGCGGTTAGTGTTCCTTTCTCGTGGCTCATATAGCCCTTCACGGCCTCGATCAGATTCGGAATCAAGTCGTATCGCCGAGTCAGCTGGACGTCGATCTGAGCAAAAGCATTCCGTACGCGGTTGCGCAGATTCACGAGACTGTTATAGATGGCGATAGCCCAGATCGCGATGGCCACTATAATGCCGAGTACTATCCAGATTTCCATGAGAGCGCTCCTAGGAATGACCGCGACAGAGAGAATACGCTGCCGGTGGAGCCCTGAACAGCGACAGAGGTCCGGTTTGGGCCCGATCTCGGTGCTGGTCCTGACCCTGATCCTGCCTGGCTCCGCCGTTGCCGCATGGGTTGGTGAAGCCATCGATCTCATGGGCACACGAGTGTCCGTCGACCTCTGGCACGAAGACGCACGACGCGGTCGTGAGCTAGTCCAGAACGTGCTCGCAGAATACCGGCGCATCGACGAGACGATGAGCACCTACAAGGAAACGAGCGAGCTATCGCGAGTGAATCGCGAGGCCGATAGCAAATCCGTGGCCGTCAGCGTCGAGCTGTTCGATCTCGTGAAGCGCGCGCTGAACCTGTCGCGTACCAGTGATGGTGCTTTCGACATCACCTATGAGAGTGTCGGCTATCTCTATGACTTTAGAGTCGGCAGGCACCCCAGCCAGACCGATATCGAGATGCGCCTCGACGCGATCAACTACCGTCTCGTAGAGCTCGACGAGACCGCCAGGACCATCGCATTCGCTCGCCCCGGCGTGCGTATCAATCTCGGCGGGATCGCGAAAGGCTACGCGGTCGAGCACGGTGCAGCTCTTTTGCGCGCTGCCGGTGTGCAAAATGCCATGCTCAATGCGGGCGGTGATACGCGCGTGGTCGGTGATCGTCGCGGACAGGCCTGGGTCGTCGGCATTCGTCACCCGCGACTCGCAGACGAGATCGTGACGCGGCTGCCGCTGCAAGACGAAGCCATATCGACTTCGGGAGATTACGAGCGGTTCTTCGAAGAGGGCGGTCGCCGTTATCACCACATCATCAATCCACTCACCGGAGAGCCCACTCAAGGCGTGCTGAGCGCAACCGTGATCGGGCCCGACGCAACGCTGACCGACGGCCTGTCTACCTCGGTGTTCGTGCTCGGTCCCGAAGACGGCCTGGCACTCATCGAGCAGATCCCGGGGTATGAGGCAATTATCGTCGATGCGTCCGGACGCTTGAGCTTTTCGACGGGGCTGGCCGCCGCCGCCGAGTGAGGCCGGTGCGGCTGTCGGCGGGCGACGACGTCGTCGCCGTCACAATATCAACGACTTAGATGCGCGATACCCCGGCTTGTAGGTACGCGCCGACAGTCACGGCGGCGCGCATGCCTGGTGATAGAATCTAACCGACTGATTTTGTTCATAATTATCTTCCTACCGCCAGCTGGCACGAAACGTGTTCGGCTTTCCACGGCGTGCGGCTTGTCAGAAGAAGATGAGACTTGGCTCATAGACCCTTGTCGGTCCCGGACCTAAGGTTCCGAGGGCGGGGTAGGTTCATGAGTGCGATTTGTGAGAAGGCGTCCTGGCGGCGCTTGCCAACGCGGTAAAGAACGCAGGACTGCGCACTGCGCGGGCTGAGACAAAGGGATTTGGAGCTCAATGAAAACCACAGTGTCGAGAGCAGTGTCCGTGCGGTTGGCCGTTCTCGCGCTAGTCCTGGTGCCCGTGGGTCAACACGCCGGAACAGTATTCGCGGCTACGAGCTTGTCGGGCGCCCCGGCGCCGGACTTCGTTCTGAAGAGCGTGGCCGGTGACAACCTGCGCCTGTCGGAATTCCGCGGTGAGGTCGTCATGGTGAATTTTTGGGCAACTTGGTGTGGTGATTGCCGCGCGCAGCTGACCGAGCTCAACGACTGGTACGGCACTTATCAGGGTGCGGGCTTGCAGCTTCTCGCCGTAAGCCTCGACCGTAGCCTGGCCGACGTGAGCAGGACTGCCAACGCGCTGGATCTTGCGTATCCGGTGCTGCATGACGAGGACCTTACCGTCACCAAGCTCTACGACGTCAGCTCGATGCCGGTATCGATTCTGATCGATCGCGATGGGATCGTCAGAGACGTCATCGAGGGATTTCGACGTTCGCGTGAGCAGGACCTCTTGGACCGCGTCCGAGAGCTCTTGAAAGAGTAATTATTTGCAGAATTTCGAGGCATAGCAGATGCAGCTTATGAACGATCCCGGTCGATACATTCGACGTTTCCGGCGAACCGCCGTAGTGGTCACGCTCCTTGCGAGCGCAGTGAGTAACGCGCAGGCCGAGACGGTCGCAGCCGCGGCCGTCCCCGATTTCGACCCAGCACAGGCGAGCCTGGGCGGTGTTGCCGGATCGGGCGGAGAGGAGTTCCGCACGTTGGACTCCGACATTCAGGACATGAAGCAGCTGCTGCTGGAGCTGAACAGGGATCTGTTTCTGCTAGAAGAGGAGCTGTTGTTTCCGGCGAATACGCAGGTCGCGATTTTCGTTTCAATGGATGTCGGGGATTTTTTCGATCTCGATTCCGTGCAACTGAAGCTTGATGGCAAAGATGTCTCCAACTATCTGTACACGATGCGAGAAGTCGACGCATTGATCCGCGGCGGCGTGCACCAAGTATTTCTGGGTAACCTGCGTGCCGGTGAGCACGAGCTCGTTGCCATTTTCACAGGGACCGGTCCGCACGAGCGTGATTACCGCCGCGGCGCATCGTTGACATTCGAGAAAGGTATCGGGCCGAAGTATATCGAGCTCACGATCTCCGACCGCGAGCAGGCATTGCAGCCGGAGTTCGTCGTAAGGGAGTGGGAATAAATCGTGTCCCTAGCTCGCTCGCGGCCGACTCTTTTGCTGTGCGCCCTTGCATGTGCGCAGATGCTGGCAATCAGTTCGGCTTACGGCCAGCGGGATGAGCGTTTTCGGCCGAGCTCGGTGCAGGATCTTGCTTATGGCGAGGTGCTCTACTATTTTTTTCAGGACGATTATTTCTCGGCGCTGACGCTGCTGTTAGTCGGTCAGGCTCGCGATGAGTTTTCCTATCATCAGGGCGAGGCTGAGCTCTTGCTCGGCGGCTTGTATCTTTCCTATGGACAGCACAAGCAGGCCGGCGAGATCTTCAGCCGCTTGCTGGAAGAGTACGTCGATCCTGAGCTACACGATCGGGCGTGGTTCTTTGTCGCTAAGATCTGGTACCAGCGCGGCTATCTGGAGCAGTCGCAGCAGGCGCTGGCCCGCATCGGCGCAAGCCTGCCGGGCCGGCTCCAGCCCGAGCGGTACATGCTCGATGCGCGCATTCTCATGGATCAGGGGCGCTTCGACGAAGCGTTGACTGTGTTGTCGCGCTGGCAGGATCCCGACGCCGAATGGCTCGGATACGCCAAGTACAACATCGGTGTGGCGCTCGTCCGGCTCGGTCGCGTGGAGGAAGGCGCGCGGGTTCTCGACGAAGTCGGAAGCTTGCCTGCCCTCGACGATAATCTCAGCAGCCTGCGGGACAAGGCCAACGTCGCGCTCGGTTACGCTTGGTTGCAGGCCGGGAGGCCGGCTGAAGCCAGGCCTTCACTGCAGCGTGTGCGCTTTAGCGGACCGTTTTCCAGCAAGGCGCTGCTCGGTGTGGGCTGGTCGGATGCCGAGCTCGGTAACTACCGTGCCGCGCTCGCGCCCTGGCTCGAGCTCAGCGGCCGCAACATTCTCGATCCGGCGGTGCAGGAATCGCTGCTGGCCGTGCCGTATGCGTTCAGTCAGCTCGGCGCGAACAAGCAGGCTGCCGACTACTATTTGAGCGCCATCGACGCCTTCAATACCGAGATCGCCCGAATGGATGCGGCGATCGTCGCAGTGGAGCAGGGCGTATTCGTTGATGACCTGCTCAGCAGCCGGACTGCCGATGCTTCAGATTTGAATTGGCGGCTCGACGATTTGCCTAATTCCATCGAGGCGCACTATCTCTACGAGCTCGTCGCATCGAACCAGTTTCAGGAGGGGCTGAAGAACTATCGGGACTTGTTGTACTTGGGTGCGAATCTGGGGCGCTGGTCCGATAGCCTCGGGGCATTCGACGACATTTTGGACACGCGGCAGCGCGCTTTTGAGCAGCGGCTGCCGGTGATCGAGGGGCGTCTCGACAGTGTCGACCTCGATGCGCTCGCCGCTCGCCGCCTTGCCAACGAGTCCAAGCTCATGGAAATCGAGCGCGATGAGAACGTGTGGGTTCTTGGTACGAAGCGCGAGCAGGAATCCTGGTCGACTCTCGAGTCGATGTCCGAGCAGCTCGGGCTGCTTGGCGATATGCCCGGTGCAGCCGCAGCCGGCGAGAAACATCGCTTCCTAAGTGGCGTTCTGTACTGGAACCTCTATCGTGATTACAAAGCGCGGCTCTGGCAGGCGAAGAAAAACCTTACCACCGTCGATCGCGACTTTCATATCGCGCAACGTTCCTACTATCAAGTCGAAGCCGCACGCGCCGATTGGCCGCAGCGCTTCGCCGATTTGAGCCAGCGGATTACGGGCTTGGGCCTGCGGGTCGACGCGCTCGGCGCGCAGCTACAAGGGATGATCCAGAGGCAGACGGCCTTTCTGCAAAGCCTGGCAACGCGCGATCTACGTGCTCAGCGCGATCGGCTCTCGACTTATCTCGTGCAGGCCCGGTTCGCGCTCGCGTCCATCTATGATCGTTCGGCGACCGTATCATCGACCGCGATCTCCGGCGATGCGCCGCTGGCCGAGGAGCTGCGATGACGCCCGCGATGTCGCTGATCACCGTGCTCGCGGCGACGGCGCTCTGGCCGTTTGGCCGTGATGATGCCGCGCGCGACGACGGGCAGCCAGCGACGATTCAGGATCTGTCTGGTCAGGAAGTCGTCATAGAAACGGATGTGCCGATTCCCGATAGTCAGGTCAAGGCGATTGAAAGCTATCAGCTATTCATCGATCTCGCGGGGGAGGATCCGCTGTTACACGCAGAGGCCATGCGACGGCTCGCCGATCTGCAGCTGGAGAAC
>JAHEEM010000086.1 GCA_024640695.1 Rhodospirillaceae bacterium
TCGACGCTCGGCTGCGGAACGTAATCCGGCTGACCGTCGATGTGGTCGACGAGGCGAGATACGGCTACGGTATCTGCAAGCGAGCGCGACACCGACACCATCGGTGACTCGTGCGCATCCTGATCAGGCCGACCCCGCATGCCGGCGCGGTAGCTCTCGAGCTGGCGCGCCAAATACCACGGCTCGAGCCCCGTGAGCCCTGGCGCCCCGATATCGCGGTTGCCATGGCCTTGCTGGCCGTGACACTGCACGCAGAGGCGGAATAATGTCTCGCCAGAGGCGGGCTGCTCCTGCGCCGCGACGGGGCAGGTGGCCATAGCAGCAAGCGCGACCAACCCCGCCAGGCTCGGCACACGCAGCGGGGCTTGACGGGGAATTCGACTGGCAACCATACAGCTGCGGAGTCTACGCGCGTGGCTTCTTGCTCGCCACTGGCAGAGTCAACGTCCGCGAGTAAGAATAGCCACTGCCGTAGTAGTGCTTGCACGGATACCAACAGCGCTTATCCTCAGACTTCTTGAGAACCTAATGTAATGAGCAAGACATCCCAACGCGATGCGCCTCTGGATTTCTCGGGCGAAACCTTCCGCAAGCTCGGCCACGCGCTGATCGAGCAGATCGCCGACTTCTACGATTCGCTTCCAGATCGTCCTGTGACGCGCGCGAAGACCCCGCAGGAAATCCGCGAATTGATCGGCGACACAGAGCTTCCGGACCGCGGGGCCGATCCGGGGCAGCTGCTCACCGAGCTCGCGCCAGTGCTATTTGAGAATTCCCTGCACAACGGCCATCCGCGCTTCATGGGCTACATCACCTCCTCCGGCGCGCCGCTCGGCGCCCTCGGCGATTTGCTGGCCGCGGCCGTCAACAGCAACGTAGGCGCGTGGGACCTCTCGCCGGTCGCAACGGAAATCGAGCGTCAGACGATCCGGTGGATCGCCGACTTCATTGGCTATACCAAAGACTGCGGTGGCATCATGGTCAGCGGCGGCAACATGGCCAACCTGATTGGTTTTTATGCCGCGCGTCGCGCCAAGGCGCCGTGGAACATCCGTGAGGCCGGACTCTATGCCGACGATCGACCGCTGCGAGTCTACGCATCCGACGCGACGCACACCTGGATTCACAAAGCGGCAGATCTCTCTGGGATCGGCACCGACAACATTCGCTGGATCGCGAGCGACGCGCGTCAATGCATGCTCATCGACGATCTGGAAGCCAAGATCGCCAGCGACCGCGACGCAGGTTGCCTGCCGTTTCTCGTCGTGGGCGCAGCGGGCACCGTCAGCACAGGCACGGTCGATCCGCTGCCTGCAATCGCTGCGATCTGCAGACGCAATGAGCTGTGGTTCCACGTCGATGGTGCCTATGGCGCGCCGGCCGCAGGATTACCGGACGCGAGCGAGGACTTGCGAGGCCTGGCTCTTGCCGACTCCGTCGCACTCGATCCGCACAAATGGCTGTACAGCCCGCTCGAAGCCGCCTGCGCCCTCGTGCGTGAGCCAGGCCACCTGACCGATGCCTTCAGCTTTCACCCGGAGTACTACCGCTTCGAGGATGATGAGCGCGAGCCACGCACTAATTATTATGAGCACGGTGTCCAGAATTCGCGCGGGTTTCGCGCCCTCAAGGTCTGGTTGAGCCTGCGTGCGATTGGACGTGGCGCGTATGTACAGATGCTACAGGATGACATCGCGCTTGCCCGGCGCCTCTATGATGCGGCCGCTGCGCACCCGGAGCTCGAGACCTTCACCCAGGAGCTCAGCATCACGACGTTTCGTTACCGCCCCGCGAATCTTGCCGCGACCGACGAAGCCGCGGAAGCCTACCTCAACGATCTGAACGAGGAGCTGTTGAGCAGACTCCAGGATGGCGGCGAGGCCTATGTCTCAAATGCCGTGTTGCAAGGGCGCATGCTGCTGCGCGCCTGCATCGTGAACTTCCGCACGACCGCCAGCGACATCGACGCGCTGGTCGGGATCGTCGTCAGGCTCGGCCGAGAGCTTGATGCAAAGCGGCGCCCAGCAGAGTGACGCTGAGCCGCGGCGGCAGCTCACGGCCCGGTGTCAGCAGCGACATCAATAAACCTGGCAGTCGTAAGCCTCAATCGACGCGCCCAGCGCCAGCCAATAGCGCTGGTAGACGGCCGGCTCGCTGAATGTTGCCGCATCGGTGACCGTGAGCTCGTAATCAAGCCGTGCTTGATCATCACTGAGCGTGAAGCGCTCGAGCATCTCGACGGCCTGGCTTTGCGGCGTGCCGATGTTGTCGAACCAGGGCCAGTTCACGCGCGAGGTCACGACGATCAATGTGTTGCCCTCCCAGCGGCCGACCGAATAGCCCAGCGGCGACGCCGCAGCATTCGCGGGCGGCGCGTCGCGGTCCATGTGGATCGTACGCACCAGATCGTAGAGCTCCGACACGAGCGCAATCTCGCTGCCATGGTCGACGAACTCGAACGGGTGCGGGTTACGCATGATTCGCGGCATGCCTTCCGGCTCGCAGCGCTCGGCGAAGTTCTCGATCGGATCCCATTGCGCGCGCGCCGCAATTGCTGCAGCCGTGAACGGAAAACGCTCGCGCTGGCCCTCCAGTAAGCCGCTCCAGACGCGGAAAACCCCACGGTTTTCGGCTACCGCATCGACAGCCGGACCTTCGTCGAGCGCAGCCGCCGTCCGGCCGACCGCGCGATTCGCAAAGTAAGGCTCATGATTCGGACCGAGCAGAATCTCCGTGCCGTCCTCGAGCAGCATATTCGATACCAACATATCGCGTGGTCGCCGCACTGACAGGCTGCCGGCGAATCGAACCCGCTCTCCGAGCGTGAATCGCTCGGCTAAGACGCCGGCTCGGCGCATGCCGCCGAGATTGGAGAGGCCTTCGAAACGCCAGCGCTCGACCTCGCCGGCCGCGTTTGTCACATCGACGGTGAACCCGACATGCGGATTGACCCAGTGAACGGCGATGAGCTCGCCCTCGAGCTCCTGGACCTCGTCTGTGTAATGCGAGCGCGAGTGATGCGCGACGGCCGTCGCTGCACTTAATAGGAGCGAGACTGCAAGAAACGTTCTCATAAATCCTCGCCGTGGGAGCGATGCCCGCCAGGTCCCGATGCGACCACAGCGTTCTGTCGGGATATACCAGCTTGCGGAGAGAGTAACAGCTTCCCGGCTGACGTTACCGCTCGGTTTACGGCTCGAGCTCACTTCGCACGGCCGGCGAATCCCTGCGCCAACATCGGAATCTTGAAGATCGTCTTAGCGTTGTTGCGGACCCCTTCGGGTGTCGTGAACTCCTGCCCGCTCTCATCCAAAGCTCCGCTGCCAACGATGTAGAGTGTCCGCTTGTCGGGGCCGGCAAAGGCAACGCTGATCGAGCGCCGCGGCGTCGGGATCAGCCCAAGATACGCGCCCTGCGGGCTGAACACCTGCACGCCGGGCTGCGAGGTGACGTACAAACGGCCCAGCGCGTCGACAGCCATGCCGTCGCCCGTGCCGCCGGCCGCGAGCCTCGCGAAATCCCGACGGTTCATCGTCGCACCGTCGGCAGCGATGTCGAACGCGACAACCACCTCGCGATTGGTCACGTAGAGCGTCCGTTCGTCCGGGCTCAGCATGATGCCGTTCGTGCGCAGACCTTCGCCGAGACCTCTGGTGACGCCGTCCGCGCTAACGTAGTACGCGCCACCCACCGTGAAATACGCGCCGCCGCGCTTATCCGCGACGAGGTCGTTGAGCCGGCCGAGCGGCTTGCCGTCGAAGCTGTCCGCAAGCACGTGATGGCTCGGCGTGAGCCGGCTGACCATCGTCGGCTCGACGCATTCATCGCCCGTCCGCCGCCCCGGGTCGGTGCAGGTTCGCTGCGCGGCCAGGATCCGCCCCTGGGAGTCAACCGATAGAGACCCGGCGCCATTCGTGTCCGTCAGGAACACTGAGTAGTTATCGTTCGGGTCGAGCTTTCCTATCTGGTTGGGTTGCTCCTGCGCGAACAGCACGCCGCCGTCGGGCGCCGCGACGATGCCGTCGGCATTGTTCGTGCCTTGCCAGGCGACCCCCCACATCGAGCCAGCGGCGATGACCCCGGGAATGGCTTCGATAATGACGTCCCGCGGAAACCGCTCTTGCGGCGCATCCTGGCCGAAAGCGACGCTAGCCGCCAAGATGCCGGCAGAGATCGCGGTGACTGTCGCTCTTCTCATCCTGCCCCCATCACACGGCTCGAACAAATCGACTGGGCGAACTGAGCCGTGCAGCACCGATTATAGGTCAACGAACAACACCGCGAGCGCTGACCACGATGGCATAGATCGACGCGGTCCGCTACTGGTTGGGGAGGCTCAGATTCATCAAGCTGCTGCGGGGCAGCGAGCTCGCGCTCGGCATACGCCGCCGCTTGTCGGACACATCACGAGCATTGCGTGGCGTAGCCGCGAGATCTCTATAATCTGGGTCCGGCAGTCGGCTCAGCTACAACGATGAAGCTCTATCACAACGAATTTTCGGGGCACTCACATCGCGTGCGGCTCTTCCTATCGCTGCTGGGTTTCGAGTACGAGAGCGTGCACATGACTCGCGCCGAGATCGAGCGCAAAGCGCCCGAGTACCTCAAACTCAACCCGCTCGGCGAGGTACCGACGCTGATCGACGGGGACGTGACCGTAACCGATTCCACGGCAGCGCTGGTTTATCTCGCGAAGAAGGCGGCTGCGACGCAATGGCTGCCCGAGGACCCCGCAGGTGCGGCCAGGGTTCAGCGCTGGCTGTCCGCCGCCTCCGGAGAGCTTTATCGAGGACCGGTTTCAGCGCGCGCGTTCAAGCTGCGCGGCCGCAAGCTCGATTACGAAGCCGCAGCACGCTGGGCAAACCGCCTGTTCGACTGGATGCAAGCAGAGCTATCGGATCGAACCTGGCTTGCGGCCGACCACGCGTCGATTGCCGACGTCGCGATGTACTCCTATATGCGTGTCGCTGACGAAGGCGGGCTCGATCTATCGCCTTACCCAGCCATCCTGCGTTGGCTCGAGCGCGTCGAGTCGCTCGAGGGCTTCGAGCCAATGCCGCGTGAGAAGGGCTGGCCGGAGCCGCACTCGCGTTCGCGCTAAGCCTACCGCGTCTCCATGCCAAACCCTTTCTCCGCCGCGGTGTAGTCGTCATTTGCGAACAGGGCCGCTCCCGCAGAGCGCCATTATTTCATCGCGATTTGGGATCAAGAGTTACCGAATCTCGGCCCAATCCTCAGCCGACCAGCCCGTCGGGACAGGCCGTGAACCACGTCACAGAGTGTGGACCCTAACCAGTCCAAAGTTACGCGCATAAAGCCACAGATTCCGCGGAGATCCATCGTATGAAATATTTCAAGCTAGCCCGAGTGGTCCCAATTTTGCTGTGTGCAGGCACGATCACCGCTTGCTCCAGCAGCAGCAACGACAACGGCACCGGGACGGTCAGCATCTCCCTCATGGATCGGCCGGTCGACGGGATCGCCGAGCTCTACGTGACGATAAGCGAGGTCTGGATCAAGCCCGCGGGCGACGGCCCGGCCTTCGAGCTGCCGCTGACTTCGACGCCGATGCCGGTCAATTTGCTCGAGCTCACCGATCAGAACGCCGCGGTGCTCGTCGAAGAGGCCGTCGTGGACCCGGGCCGGTACAACTGGATCGAGCTGCGCATAGAGGACAGCGAAATCGGTCAGTCGTATGCCGTCACCGATGTGGGCGGCACCGAAATGGTCGATATCGACGTGCCGAGCGGCAAGATCCGCCTCGTCAGCGGTTTCGACGTCGGCGAGAACCAAGCCGTACGCCTGCTGTTCGACTGGGACGTGCGCAAAGGCCTGACCAACCCGGTCGGACGCGACGGCTATCTGCTGCGGCCGGCATTCCGTGTGCTCGACGTCGACGAGTACGGCGCTGTGAGTGGCACGATATCACTGGCCACTCTAAATGGAGAAGCCTCCTGCAGCGCTGCAGGCGAGGGGGACAGGGTCATCTACGTCTATGAAGGCGATGTGACACCGGACCAGATTGGCGGCAGTCCCGCGCCCCTGACCACCGTGGAAGCAACACCTAGCAGCGGCGTGGACGGTGAGTACGAATACCGCACGATCCTGATGCCGGGCCCTTACACGCTAGCCTTCACCTGCAAGGGAACGGCTGACCGCGAACTGGACGATGACGCAATTACCTTACTCCCGCCGACCGGCGGCAACCCGATTACGGTCACGGGCGCGGACCTGACCGGCATCGACTTCTAGCGCTGCGCGGACTGACGCCAGCGGGTGTAAGTTGCGAGGCGACGCGCCGATTCGGGTCGCCTCGCAGTCGCACGCATCTAGAACCCGCTGCCTCGAGCTCATCGATGATAGCGAGTGTGCTAGAAACGCCGCGAATAGCTCGCGTGCACGGTCCGGCTCATCCCCAGGTTGTCGTAGATATACGAGCTCCCCGTGGCATCAAGCGCACCGCCGTCCACACGGCTCGCGTAAATCTCGTCAGTCAGGTTCTCGATCCTGAGCACGAGCTGGTGCTCGCGCCGCGCGCCCATGTAATAGAAGGCCGACAGGTCGATGACGGTGTAGTCACCCCGGGTCACGCCCCTTCGCGCGTTGATGTCGCCGACGTGGTCGATCAGCACCGAGAAACCGAATGGCTCGCGCTGCGAGGCATAATCGGCGCGGAGCTTGAGCTCGTTCTCCGGGATCCCCGTGAGCTGAATGCCGTCGCTATTGAGCTCGGTGTTGCTCTGACTATAGGACACCATCGCCGCCCAGCTCGGATTGATCTCGAATGAAGTGATCAGCTCGATTCCGTCGACATTGACTTCGTCATTCGAGTTGATGAACGTCTCGCCGTCCACACCCGCGATCGTAATCGGCACGTAGGAGTCGATGTAATCGGTGATATCACGCGTGTAGTAGATGAGCTCGTAGGTGAAACGATCGTAAGTCCCGCCGATCGCCAGGTTGATGTTTTCACTCTGTTCGGCTTTCAAGTTCGGATTGCCGATTGCAAAGTACCCGTCGTCTGGCACGCCGTCGTTGTCGGCATCGTAGATTTCGTTCAGAAAAAGCGCCTCCGCATCGGGCAATCGAAAAGAGGTGCCGAGGGTCGCGCGCGCATACAGATTATCCGTGAAGTTGTGTTGGCCACTGAAATTCCAGACCGTCGAGGATTCCGAATTTGACGGCTCGTTATGGCGCAGGCCGAAGGCCAGCGTAGTGTTCTCCAGAAGCTGTGGCGTCGTCCGGATTTGACCGAACAGTGCGTTGACCTCCTCTTCGAGCTTGCCGATGCGCCAAACGTCGTCCGATCCGGAAAAATTCTGATGATCGAAACCGAGCACGTAGTCGAAGCGCCCGCCGAGCTCGAACTTTGCCATCGCGTTGAGGCCATAGTCTTCGTAGCCCCAATAGGCTTTGTTGTTGCGCACGTTGAGGTCACCTGTGACGTCGCCGTTCGCATCGAGAGTGTTGAAAATTTCCGTGTAGTTGGTATCCCAGTAGTGCTGATAGGCCTTCACAAACAAGCCGATGCTGTCATTGACCTGCCAGTCGTACTTCAGCGTCCAGATGTCCTCATCACGCTCATTGACCGTGTTGTAGTTCAAGTACGCGCGCATATAGTCGAGCGTGTTGTCAGTGTGCTGGTATTGCACGGATAGCCGTGCATTGTCGGTCACGTTATAAGCGTACTTCAGCCCGATCATGTTGACGTCGTAGCCGCGCTCGCGATCGGTCGCGCTAGGCTGAAAATCTTCGTCGCGGTAGGGCTGATAGCCATCGGCCTCGTCCTTGGACGCGTAGGCCACGAGCTGGTGATCACCGAAGCCGGCGCGGTAATGCGCACTGACGCCGTAGCCAGTGTTACTGTTGAGACCCACCCGCGCGTCGCCGCCGGGCTCATCACGAAATTCCTTCGTGACGATATTCACGACGCCGCCCACGGCTTGCGTGCCGTAGAATATTCCCTGGCCGCCTTTGAGGACCTCAATTCGCTCGATCATCTGAGCAGGCACCGTATCGAGCGGGCTCGTCCCGTTGTAAAGCCGATTCGTGATCCGCACACCATCGATGAGCCACAAGATCTCGGCATTGCGGGAGCCCTGCAGCGAGGCATCGAAGTAGTCGAACTGACCGTTCTTCGGCCGAATGTGCAGCCCCGGCACGAGCATCCGCAGGGTCTCGGTGACATCGACGAAACCGCGCTCCTCAATCTCGTCCGCCGTGATGATTTCGACGCGATTGCCGTAACGGCTGAGGTCCTGCGGAACGCTTTCCTCGATTTGCGTCCCATATACGACGATCTCCTCTTCGACCTGTTGCCCCAGCGCGCTGCCTAATGGCAGCGTCAATACCAACAATCCGAGACCCGCCCGCTCGGAACGCTCCGGCGTCCTTCTTCTCATGATGTCACTCCTTCAGCCCGTCGGTGCTCCGGGTTCGGCCGGGCGCTTCGGCCGCGGCCTACGGATGGCGTCCCCAGAGCGTCTTCGAGCGCCGGTCTCGACCGGGCCCGGCCTCGCGTGTGTCGCGCTAAGGTTCACGGCGCTCGGCAACCGGATCGTAGGTGCAAATGACGGGCTGGCTGCAGTTAAAAACGGTTTATTAACCGTTAATGATTCTCATTTCTGGCGGTCGCTGACCGCACAGAGGGACGCCAGCTAACGCAGCGCCCGGGCCAGGAATGGCAGGCTGTGGTCCATCCGGTAATCGATGCCGGAGTGCGTGTCGTCGAATTCCTCGTAGCGGTGATCGATCCCGGCCTCGGCGAGGCGCTTCGACAAAATCCGCGTGCCGTAATGGATCTGGTACTGATCGCGCCAGCCGCAGTCGATGTAGATCCCGCGCAGGCGCTTGAGATTGTTTGTATAACGGCCGACGAGCCGGATCGGGTCATGCTTGAGCCACTCGCGCCAGCGCGACTCGATGAGCTCGCCGGTCTCGAGGTTGAACGGCAAGCGGAAACCGTTTGGCGCGTCGGGGTCCGGATCGTAGGTCGCAGCCATCGCGAGATTCATCAGAGCATGCACCTCGGCACCGCTCGGATTCGGCTTCTGCCAGACCGCCTGGAGAAAGCGCCGCACGCGGCCGTCGTCGAGACCCTCCGTGACACCCTGCTCTTCGTCAAGAACGTCGATTCGGCCGGACTTACGCTTGCGGCGCCGATGCTTGGCGATCTCGTTGAGCGTGTTCGGCCAGTCGGCGCGGTAGACGAAATCGAAATACGAATCGCCCGAATGGTCGGCGATCGCACCCCAGTAGCGCGTGTAACGCATGCCGTGGATGATCGCGCCGTAGCCGCCCGATGACTTGCCGAAGCAGCCGCGGTGCTCGCGCGCGGCGCGCGTGCGGAACTCCTGGTCGACGAACGGAATGATCTCCTGGGTCAGATAATCCGCATAGCGGCCGATCGCAGACGAGTTGACATACTGATTACCGCCGAGCGCCGTAAAGCAATCCGGAAAGACGATGATGCACGGCGGCATCTTGCGTTCGTGGATGAGCCGCGCGGCCTGCTCGGGGACATTGTCTGTAAACGGACGCCAGGCCGTATGCGCTAGGCCCGAGCCCGTGTAGCCGACGAGGTCATAGAGCACCGGAAAACGCCTGCCGCGGCCGCGGCCTTTGCCGGCGTCGTACTGCGGCGGCAGCCACACGGCCAAGGACCGCGTCGTCGGATCGCCGAGCGGATTGTCGGCGAGCACCTTCGAGACGTGCTCGAGCGTTACGGATTGGCCGGCAGGCCAGTGCGCACGTTTTAGCGCCATGGCGTGAGTCGCCCGCCTCGCAGAGACATCGGAAGCGATATGCGCTCGGGCAGCCTCGAGCGCTGGTATATACAGAAAGTCATGTCGTAACGATGGTCAGTGGGACGTTATTTGCCGAACGAAACGCTTAGCAAGCACGAAGTATAAGTTATTCGCGCGAGCTGTCATGAGCCGCTACGGTGCAGAACTGGGCAGGCAGTCTTCATGCGCAGCTGCGTTTGACGGACCTGGGACTATAGAAGCCCCCTAGCTGGCGTGCCTGCCCGAAGGCAGACCCGGAATGAAATGTTTACAGCCCCGGCATCGTCTGCATAAGATCCAGACAGTCGCGAATCCGAGATTTCGAGGATCCAGGAGAACACACTATGGCAAGCAGGGTCCTTTGGATCTGCGCAGTGGCCGCGAGCCGATCGAATTTTTGTCGATCGGAACATGACCAACGACGGCTCGATGATGTGGCTCGACGACCACGGCAACGTTCGCGGCGGTGTGCCTAGCCCTTACGTAAACGTCCCGGTGGCGCAGTACGCCGTCCGCAACGAGGGCGCCAAACCCTATCCGCAGAACCTTCACCCTTGGGCTGACCGTGGTGAGAACGGAATCCAAGCGCTGTGCCGTCTCGCCGGCTATCAGATGGCTTTTTCCCAGAATTCGCTCAGAGCGCTCTACGGCAGCAAGGCCGATTGTCGGCGCAAGGTCGAGCAGGTCATGGACGCATTGACCCGTGATGGCTGGTTCCTTCCGGTCCACCGGGACGTCGTGCTCGCCGACGTCGAGAAGGTGGACTTCTAACGACCACCGCCAGCTGGCACTGTTATCGGAAAATCCTCCTTCCGCTCCACCCTCGACGAACCTCGTCCGGCTTCCTAGTACCGCTCGAAACGCCGCCGGCGTGCCAGCGCGGCGGCGTCCCAAAACGGAGCTGCCTAGTTCGCGCTCATGCTGGTCGCCGATACGGGCACCGGCGCCATGACGGGCGCGTCCTTGATGTACGTGTGGTAGCTCTCGGCCATTTGCCAGATACCATTGATCTCGGCATAGACGCGGGTGGACCAGTAAGGCTTGTCACCGTAGGTCGGTTGCAGCTGCACCCAGACCACGGCATCACCGAAGTCCCAGCCACGGCCGAACGCGACGGGTGCGGCGCCGATCTCGGGACGGTTCGGGTTTTCCTGCGCGCGCCGCGCCTGTCCTGCCATGCGATCGGCTTTCGACGGCGAGCGGCCGTTATAGGTATTGATCGCGCGCTGGTCGTAGTTATCGGCTATGCGATAGGCCCAGTTGTCATTCTCCTGGTCCTGCCACGCGGCAACCGCGGCCTTCTCGCCCGCACCGAGAGGCTTGTATGGCAGCACCTGGCAGGGATTCCAGCAGGGCACATCGAAGGTCGTCGGCACGGTTTTGTAGTCGCGCTGCCGTACCTCGACCTCATTGATATTCAGTAGTTTCCAGCCTTCCGGGCGCTGCACCCAGAAGTGGCCCGAGAATCTCTTCTCGTCCTGGCTGCGCTCGATATAAACGACCTTGTTGTACTTGTGTTCGAGCACCTTGACGTCGCTGCCAACACCGACGATGGGCTTGACGCCATGCCGGAAAGCTTCGGCCGTCGTCGCGTAATACATTCCGTCGGAATCGATCCAGCTGAACTCGGTGTCGAGCATCCTGGAAGCCGCGGCGTGATCGCCGCTGATGAGCGCCTGCGTCAGCGTCGCATCCATACGCGAGAGCTCATCGTTCGACGCCATCTGCGCCTGAGCTGCCCCGCTAACGGCCGCGCCCGTGATTAGAGAGATTGTAAGAAGCCGTCTCATCTGTGTTCTCCTGTGAATTCTGCCGCTCAAATGCGGGCCGCGAGTATATGCCCAAGCCCTCTGCCACGGCTTCACGACGACAAACCGTCCGGGTTGACGAGCCTCCGAGGCCAGTAAACACTGGTCGGAGTCGACCTACCTTTCGGCGCGCGAATCCCGCGCACCAATAATCCGCGCAATTATAGGGTCGCCCGACACCAGCGAACCGCGGAGCTATTGGTCTCGATGATCTGCCTAACGGGCAACCCTGCGAGGAAACAGACATCGGATCGGCCGGCCACCGCCCGGCGAGCAATCTGCGGCTCCGTTCGGTTACTATTCAGCTGCAAGAACGAGTCACCTCCTCGGAGACATTCATGAACATAGCGGTCTCCACGCTCGAGAAAACGTCCGCCCGGTCGAGATCCAAGGTCTGCACACTGCTCGCAGCGGCCCTTGCGGGATCTGCGCTTCTTTTCGCCACACTCCCCTACGCGCAGGAACCAACGCCCGCAAACTTTGCTGGTGTTTGGAGCGTTAACGGCTTGGAGTCGCTGGAAAGCCCCAACTGGGACATCGTTGGTCTTTTTTCCTGCCGATGCGCCGAGGAAACCTACGCGTATCTGGACACACTTTTGCACGACCCGGCAAACGATTCCATGTCGGCCCAGGAAATCGTCGAAGCCTTGGCAGCACATACGCTCGAGGTCATTGCAGACCGACTCACCGACACGGGGCGCTCGGTTGGCGCAGCATTCGATCTCGCGGACGATCCCGCCATCCAATGCGAGCGCTTCGGTGCGTTCAGAACCGCATTGCATTCGGATCCGATCGAGATCGAAGTCTACGACGACCGCATTGTCATCAAAGGTGAAGATCTCACCGTCGATCGGACCGTGCACATCGACGGCCGCGGGCATCCCGAGAACACTGCTAGAAGTCCTGAGGGACATTCTATCGGCTGGTTCGAGGACGGATCCCTGGTTATCGAGACTGTCGGCGTGTCGGCCGGTCTCGTGGACGATCAACTTGCCGTTCACAACAGCGACCAGGCTCGAAGCGTC
>JAHEEM010000293.1 GCA_024640695.1 Rhodospirillaceae bacterium
TAATCAACACCGTCCTCGGCGATGTCTGTTTTCTCCTGCCGATCCACCAAGGCTCGGCCAAGCAGGTACACATAGGCATCCGCGATGGCTATTTCATCCGGTATTTTCCCCGGCTGCGCCAATACCGGGTTCATCAGGACAACCGCTAACAGAATGGTCAGGGTCTGTTTCAATACACGCAGCATTACTTCGCCTTCTCGGTTGCTGGCAAGCGGATATGATCTGGCGAAATCGTCTTCTGCTGCAAGCAGCCCCGAAAGAAGATTCTCAACGTCTATCTGATCTCTTCTCTCCGCCCCGGAGATTCGCTTAGAATCCAAGTAGCCTCAGATTTAGCCTCACCTGTCCGATCGGAGGCCGTAACTCCCTGATTTGCGGCTGTAGTTCAATGGTAGAACCTCAGCTTCCCAATTATCGTAGCCAGGTTGGCCAATAAGAAAAACCGCATAGTTTCGTGGTCTACACACCACCGAAATCACGCAGTTAGATCACCCTAAAGTAACCAGCTGAGTCCACTGGGCTATTTGAGTATGCTAGTTTTAGCCTCACTTGTGCCGGTGAGCACTGCGCCTAAATCCACGCAGTGGGCTAAAGGGCTTCTAGCCTCCAGTTATTGGGAGCCGAGCTTATTCAATCGAGAAGTTTCCTATCGTGGTGGCGAGTACGGATCCGGAGTTCCCAGCTCGATCGGCGGCTCTGCTACAAGAGTTCGTTGAAAGTCGATAACACGGGACATCACCACCGGCAATATCCACGTGCTATCCGGCGCAATATTGAAATCTTCCTTGGGGTCTTTGAGCAGGTTATAAATATGGGGGACATTGAGCCGCATCGGTGAGCCGAACATGCTGTTCAGTTCGATGAAATGAACCTTCCAGTTGCGCCACTTGTATGCGAACAAATCGTCTCCGTTGTAGACGGGAAAGCCTTCGCGTCCGCTTTGTTCGGTATTACCCAAAAGCAAATCAGTTTGATCCACACCGTCGATGATGCGGTCATCAGGAACCTCGTATCCCGTGATCGCCGCGAAGGTAGGCAACAAATCTGTGACGTGAACGATCTCATTGCTGACCTGTCCAGCCGGAATCTCTCCTGGCCATCGGATCAAGAACGGTGCGCGCAGTGAACCCTCCAGGGCCGTAAAATAATGGCCGCGCCAATAGCCTGATGTTCCATGGTAGGCCGCGACCTCCTCTGGTCCGTTGTCACTAGCAAAAATAACGACGGTGTTGTCGCTAATGCCCAGCTCATCCAGCGTGTCGAGCATTTCCCCCACATGGTGATCCATCTCCATCACAGAGTCAGCAAAGTCTCCGTTACCAGATATACCTGCAAAGTCAGGGTGCGGGATGGTTGGTAGATGAACTTGTGTCAGTGGGACAAACGCAAAGAATGGCGTATCTGTGCTGTTTTGGCGTCTCATAAAATCGATAGTCTGCTGCGTCAATTCAGAATCGATCTCTCGCCGCCCGGTCAGGTCATAAGGTTTCACAGTTGTTGGTTCTTCACCGCGCCGTGATTCCTGTATGAAGGACTGAAGGCCTACCTCAGCGTCGAATTGAAATTGTGAGCTGTATTGAGCTTCGTCAGTCGTATTGGCAATGCCATACCATTCGTCAAAGCCCTGATCTGTTGGGAAACGTCCATTTGTATCACCAAGATGCCGCTTACCGAACATTCCCGTCGCATAGCCCTGCTCAGACAATAACTCTGGGAGGGTTATCTCCCACTGCGTCATCCCGTAGAGCATGCCCCACACAACTCGGGTAGTTCCGGATCGGATCGCATGTCGCCCAGTCATAAGGGCCGAACGGCTCGGCGTACACTGGGGCTCTACGTTGAAATTCGTAAGGCGCAATCCCTCTGACGCTAGCTGATCGATTCGTGGTGTCGGGGCGCCCCTAAGTTCGCCGCCACCATAAACACCCAATTCTCCGTAGCCCAGGTTATCTACCAGGATAAAGAGAATGTTCGGTCCTTGATCCTGAGCGCGGGCCGATCCCATTGAGATCGTTAAACCCAGAAGCATGACTGTTACTAGACGCATGGCAAACCCCGCAAGCGTGGAAGGCGAACATGGGACAGAATTGTCGAGCGTTCCCGATTATACGTCCGAGGTTGCTATGCAACATTCCGGTACGCACTGGGCGAATCAAATCGATTAAGAGTCTGCGTCTTTCTCGCGAGCAGCCGAGTGAGAACGATACGAAACGATTTATTCCACGGGGGGGCACGAATCACCAATCTCTTCATCTACGCGCCTTTGAATCGCTTAGAATCAAACTACTCTCACTTTTATGCTCAGCTCGGCGCCGCAACATTGAAAATTGTGAGGTCGGAACTCGCAACTGGAGTGCTCTGAAACTTAATGATGAGAGCTGCTCTCTTTTGTCTGGATCAGTTAGCCGATCAAAACAACACGTTGCAGCATCCAGAACGTTGCGAGAGCCCCGATCGCATAGGCAGGGGTCAGTGCGAGCCAGCGCGGCGCAGCCGCAAGTGGTCGACGCAGTAGAGCGACTAGGGTTACGAAAGCCACTACGAATATAAGCTGACCAATCTCGACGCCGACGTTGAAGAACAGCAGTGCGACCGGGATGTCATTGCCCGGCAGGCCGACCTCGCTGAGCGCGCCGGCAAACCCGAAGCCGTGCAATAGGCCGAACGAGAAGGCGTCGCGACCATTGCGGCTGTGCACAATCTCGGCGGCGACGAAAACGATACTGAGCGCAATGACGGCTTCGACCGGCGCGATCGGGACGCTCACCCAGCCGAGGGTGGCCGCGGCCAGCGTGATGCTGTGCGCTACCGTGAATGCCGTGATCGTGCCGATCAGCCGGCGCATGCCTCGAACGAGCAACAGCAGCGCCAGCACGAACAAAAGGTGATCGATGCCGAGCAGAATGTGCTCGACGCCGAGCACGAGATACGTGACGGCGACGCCGAGCGAATCGGGCGATGCTTCGATGAGAACACCGGTCCGCGAGGGGTTCAGTCGGTCGACGAGAGTGGAGCCGTCGAGAAATTCTGCCCGTACGAGGACATCGGTCGACATTGCGTTTAGCCCGTCGATGTAGATCGTTTGGCCCGCAAGCCCCCCGGGATGGCGAATCTGCCAACGCTCGACAAAAGCCGTGCCCTCGAATCGTCCGCCGCGGTCTTCGACAATCTCGGCGCCGGCCGGAAAGCGAACGTAGAGCGATAATCGGCGGTCGCCGACTGCGGGCACCTTCCAGCCGACATCGAAGGTCTCCTCGCCCGTTTGACGTATCTCGAGATAGCCGGGCCTGAGCTCGTCGGCCGCGGCCTCGAGGCCGATTCCAGCGAGCAACAGCAGCACCACGACGAGCCGCACGATCATTCCCCATTACCGCTGTCGTCGCTCGGCCACTCGACCGCGACGTCGTATTTGGCGACGATCTCTTGATAGAAGCTGCGCGACAGCTCGTCTCGTCTGGCATACGCGTAGTCGCGCAGGACCTCAGCGCGGACGTCGTCCAGCGTCGGCATCGCGGACGGCGTTATCGATTCGACAAACACGAGATGCAGGCCGAAAGGCGAC
>JAHEEM010000294.1 GCA_024640695.1 Rhodospirillaceae bacterium
GTAAACATGGCGCCTTCTTTGGCGAGCCGGTCAATGTTCGGCGTCTGGTAACCCATGATGCCGTGATTATAAGCGCTTATGTTGAACCAGCCGATATCGTCGCCCCAGATCACCAGGATGTTCGGCTTGTCGGTATTCTGTGCGTCCGCCGGATCCGCGGAAGCGATCAAGCTGAGGCCGACCGCACATACGATCAGGGCCAGCCTGCCCGGTAAGCGTATCATACAAACCTCCGTTGCAGCGCCGAAACAACCAGGTGACTGTGCACCCGGCTCATCGAAACAACAGGAATATCGCCAACCGCGATGCGGTGTGACAATTGGACTTAGTGCTTATGTTCCCTTTGCGTCGCCCGCCAGAGGCGCAATGCGGGCGTCATCGCCCCCGCAGAATAGGTTCGCCGCGAGAAATCCGTTCCAAACTTTTAGACGACAATGGTAGCATGGGGTCTCGCCAAGAATTGAGGCCGAACCTGGCATGGTGTTCCCCCGTATCGCGTTGTGTTTTTTGGCAAATTTTGCCCTTTGCCTGGCATCTACGATCGCACTTGCTGGGCCGGAGAGCACCGCCGAGGGCAACAAGCGCGTTCTTATCCTTGCCCAGCACGATAGTATCCAACCTGCGACACAGGAAACCATCCGCGCCGTTGTCGCCGCTCTTGCTCAGCGGC
Organism: Rhodospirillaceae bacterium; assembly: GCA_024640695.1. GTDB lineage: Bacteria > Pseudomonadota > Gammaproteobacteria > Steroidobacterales > Rariloculaceae > JAHEEM01. The sequence goes on from JAHEEM010000294.1 coordinate 671, forward strand.
TTCCGGGAAATGTCGAGATCTACAGCGAGTACATGGACGCGGCCCGGTTCCCGGAACCCGATGATTTCGCGCGTTTTAAGAGCGGAATAGTGGCCAAATATGCTGCGCTCCCGCTCGATGTGGTCATGCCGCTCGGCCAAGATGCCCTCAATTTCATGCTCGCCAATCGCAGCGAAATCGCGCCGAGAGTGCCGATCGTGTTTGCCGCTGTCGATGCGCAGGACGCGTCGCGCGCTAGTTCCCAGCCGGGCGTCGGTGGTCTGATCAGCCACTTTGACGTCCGCAGGACGGTCGAACTCGCGCGTCAGCTCCAGCCGGACGCTCGACGGCTCGTGGTGATGACAGGCTCTGCAGTGTTCGACCGCTCCTGGGAGGCGACCGCGCGGACCGCGCTCCGAGACTTCGACCCAACCATTCAGATCGATTACGTCTCGGGCCTGACGCTCGACGGATTCAAACAGGTCGCGGCGGAGCTCCCCCGCGATGCCATGCTCCTGATCATCACCATCCTGCAGGATGCGAGTGGCCGCCAGTTCGTTTCGCGCAACGCTGCCGCCGAGATTGCGCAGGCATCGGGCGCGCCAGCCTATGCCCACTACAGCACCTATATGGGCATCGGGATCGTTGGCGGCTCTATGCAAACCTTCGCCCAGATGGGCGCCGATGTGGCCGAGATCGCCGCGGACGTCTTGCTGAACGAAAACCAATCCCCCCAGATCCACGAGTCCGTAGCCCGGCCCGTGATCGACTGGCGCCAGCTGCGGAGATGGGGGATCGACGAGTCACGCGTTCCAGCAGACGCCGAGCTGATGTTCTACGAGCCCTCGATCTGGGACGAGTACCGGAGCCTCATCCAGGCAACCATCGTGGTCATCCTGCTGCAAGCCGCCACGATCTTTGCGCTCATCGTCGAAAGCCGACGGCGCAGGAGCACCGCAGATCGGCTGACGCAGGAACGCGTCGAGTTTGCCCGCTTGTCGCGCGTGAGCCAGCTCGGCGAGCTGTCGGGCGCGCTTGCGCACGAGTTGAGGCAGCCGCTGGCCGCGATTCTCGCGAATGCCGAGGCCGGCAGGCGGTTATTGGCCAAGCAGCCGCCCGACTTCGCCGAGGTGAAGGAGATCCTGGACGACATCGTTTCCGACAACCAGCGGGCGGCCACAGTGATCTCGCAGTTGCGCAATATGATAGTGAAAGGCGAGTCGGAGTTCGATCGGGTCGATCTCAACCAGGCCGTTCGCAGTACGTTGAAACTCGTTAACAGTGAACTCCTTACCCGGCAAACGACGGTGAGTTTTTTAGACGAGAAACAAAGCTTTCTGGTGCAGGGTAATCTTGCCCAGCTACAACAGGTCATTCTCAATCTGCTGCTGAACGCGGCTGACGCCATGACCGAGCTGACGCCGGCGAAGCGCCGAATCACGGTCGAGACCCGCTTGCGCAAGGACGGGTCCCGCGAACTCGCGGTCTCCGATCTCGGGCCGGGCCTTTCTGCGCAGATGATGGCCGACGCCTTCAAGCCATTCTTCACGTCGAAGCAGACCGGCCTGGGCCTCGGTCTTGCCATAAGCCGGTCGATCGCGCAAAGTCACGGGGGGAGTTTGGGGTTCGATGAAGCTTGGGAGGTGGGCGCACGTATCATTCTAGTGCTTCCAGCTCCGTAGAGGTGTTCGATGACATGCCCCCGCCCGATGGTTTACCTGGTCGACGACGACGAGAACGTGTTGAAGGCGCTGGGGCGACTGGTCTCGGCGGCCGGATATGAAACCCAGTCCTTCACAAGTGGCGAACAATTCTTGGACCGACATGATCCGGACCGGTTCGGATGCGTTGTTCTGGATATTTCAATGGAGGGTCTTGATGGGCTCTCGGTCCAAAGTAGACTGTCCGCCGGATCAATTGACCGCCCGATTATCTTTCTGACCGGTAGGGGCGACATTTCCTCCAGCGTCAGGGCGATGAAGCACGGCGCCGTTGATTTCCTCACGAAGCCGGTCGAGGCGGAAACGCTCTTCTCAGCGCTCAGCGTCGCCCTCAAGCGCGACCGCGAAGCGCGCCGGGCCCAGGAGTTAAAGAAAACTGTCGACCGCTACCTGGCCCGGCTGACGCCGCGCGAGCACGAAGTTCTCGGCAGCATCGTCGCCGGCCAGCTCAACAAGCAGATCGCCGCCAAACTTGGCGTAGCAGAGAAGACAATTAAGGTGCATCGCGCCAGAGTGATGCGGAAAATGCAAGCTAACAACATCGCAGATCTGGTCCGCACGGTCACGCTCCACTCGAACTGAGGCTATTCGAAACAGGTATTGGCTGTTGGGCTAAAGTCCAACTTAGCTGGACGGGCAATCTGCGTTTAGCCTCGTCCGATGGGTATGTCAGATTGCTCAGATTGCTCAGATTGCTCAGATTGCACGGTGGCAATCGTGGATGACGATGCAAGCGTGCGCCGTGCATTTTGCAGGTTACTCCGGTCGCTTGCGTGCAGGCCGGACGAATTTGAGTCCGGAGTCGACTTCCTCGCAAGTCTAGATGGCGAAGCTCCTTGCTGCGTCATCCTGGACCACCAGATGCCCGATATGGTCGGGCTGGAGGTGCTACGTCGGATGCGTGATCTCGGGTCCGATGTGCCAGTCATTATCGTCACCGGCTTCGATGAGCCCGGTATGGGCCAGCGATGCCAACACGCAGGTGCCGCTGCCTACCTGACCAAGCCGGTGTCGAGGCCCGAATTGCGCGCCGCAATCAGGCTCGCGACGTTAAGATAATGTGCCGTTCATCGGAGCACGCTGATCGCTCTTTGATCCACCCTTTAAGCCCACATTCGCCGGATGACGCAGTAATTTGCTGTGATTCTGTAACGATTCAGATATAATA
>JAHEEM010000295.1 GCA_024640695.1 Rhodospirillaceae bacterium
CAGTAGCTGGTGCTTGACGAGCAGTGATTCGGCGGCAATCGAGCGAAGACCGCCCGGTGCCAGCAGACGAGCGACCGTCACGATCAGGTGGATGAAAAGGATGGCCAGGTCACTCACGATCTGAAGAGCCTACTGACCACGCCGCGATTGGCAAGTCTTCGATTCTGCGGCGATTTGCGCTATGAATTACCAATTCGCCACCCACACCTAATGGAGATCCACGGTACCCCGGAACATATTCGAGCTGGTAACGGACCGGAGATGGTGGCGAAGAGACTCAGAGCCCGGTTAACCCGGCTTGGCACCCAGACCGTCTACATCACGTCGGGTAGTCCCTGCGAGAATGGCTACTGTGAATCGTTCAACGGCAAGCTCAGAGATGAACTGTTGAATGCGGAACTTTTCTACACGCTAAGAGAGGCGCAGGTACTGATCGAGCAATGGCGGGTCCACTGCAACACGAGCCGACCACACAGTGCCCTCGGCTATCGCCCACCAGCCCCGGAAACACTGACGCCGATCGAGGAGCCACCCCATCAGTCAATTGCGGCGTAAACTAACTTTAAACCCGGACCAGTTAATGTGGGCAGGTCACCAGCGCGCCGGAACGTCCATGGGGAAGACGCGAGGAACCTCGCGAATTCCTTCCAGCCATGCGTTCTGCTTGTAGCCCGAGCTCTCGGCCAGCGAAGCAAGCTGTGTGTAGGAGTCGAACTTGAAACACTCTGCAGCGGTGTTGCCGTCCGTATCGACGGTCTGCGCCGAGACTTGCGCGCTTAGCATCAGGAGCGCAGCCGGCCAAGCCGACGCTCGTCTCAGCGGCAACTAGCACTTACGAGTCGCGCAACTACAAACGCCATGCCACGGAAATTCGAAAGGTCTCGAACTCGGCGTTCCTTGAGAAGCCCGCGCTCTCGACGTCCAAGATTCCGTAGTCAGCTTTGAACGACAGGTCTCGTGTGTAATCCCAGCGAAGGCCGACGGCGGCGGTATACGACGACCGGGTGCTCGTGTAGGTGCTCCAGTAATCCCGGCAGACGTAGCCTCCCCACCACCAGTCCCACCAGCAGCCGGTAGTAGGTGGCCCATCGGCAACGTTCGAGTCTATATAGCTCCAGCCGAGGCCCGCTTGTACGTAAGGAGAAATCGGGCCATCGAGCAGATACACGGTTCCTTTGACGTGAAAGTTCGTCGCCTTCATGGTCGACCGGATGCGCTCGATTTGGCCGGTGTCCTCGACGAGAAAGTCAGCCGTATAGCTTGGCGAAATGTAGTCGAGGTCGAACTGAATGGCGAAGCGGTTCGTAAAGTTGTAGGCGGCGTTGAAGCCGATACCCAAGTCACCGCTTACCGCGAGTGATGATCCCTCGGGTCCCTGAAAAGACTCCGAGGACGTATCCACCAGATTGGCGCCGAACTCCCAGGTGCCGGCACGGTCTGCGGTTCTCTGCGCGTAGCTCGACATTGAAAAAGCCGCGAGGGCTGAGAACACGATCACTCGATACATCTGAAATAGCTCCTACTATTGGATCTTCCGGTTGAAACTGTGATGGGGAGGGCGCGACGAAGTCGCCGCGCGGGGCCGCGTAAATTTACTCGACGGGACCCCGCCGCGGAGTTCTGTGGGCAACACGCCTATGACCCGGTGCGGCGCGGGGCTTTAGAACTTCGCGATGTAGTCGTTGGCTTCCAGGCATGTGCTGAAAGCCGTTCGGAATCCGTCGATCTGCGCCTCGGTCGACGCCTGTTGGCGTGCGGCTTGATTCGCAGCCGCACTCGCCTGACTCTGAGCCTGCTGGCGTTGGGCGGAGCCGGCAGCGCCGCCTGCTAATGCCCCGGCGGACGCCATGCGCTTGCGGTTCTTTGAGCTAGCACCGAAGACGCTGCCGACCAGAGCACCCGTGACGGCACCAGAAACCGCGCCGCCCGCCGCAGCGCCTTGGCCTGCTTGCTGCGCTTGCCGCGCAGCCTGGTCCGCTCGAGCCTGCTGCTGATCGGACAGACGCGCCAGGTCGAAAGGATCTGTGCCCGTGCGCTCCACGGCCCAGCTGTAGCAGTCCGCTTCGTCGCGGGATTGCTCGGCCGCCTCCTGGCCGTCAGCTGGAAAGACGAACACGCCCACCGCGGCGGCCAGCGTCCCGTCCTGCGAGTGCGCAGTCGTCACGACACCCAGAAGGCCCATCAGACAGACAAGACATTTTTGCATCATCAGAGATCTCCAGCGGATAACGAGGGGCGAGCTGACTAAGCTGGCGTACATGCACCAAAGGCGGATGCCGTTTCGCCGTCGCTCACCACCGTGAAAGACAAGTCACCCGTCGCCTCAACGATGACTATGCTGTATGCGCGGCCGCTCTCGACGCCCTGCAAGTAAATCGTGCCGTTCGCCCGAATGACGTGCTCAATCGGCGTGCTCTGGTCGACCCCGCTCGCCTCAGTCGTCCGCAGCGCGGGATTTTGCAGATCAATCCTGACGAATTCCGGGAGGTTGTAGTTCTCGGGAGGACCCAGCTCGCAGTCGCCCCCGGAGGAGCAATGGGTCACATAGCCTGGTGCGCACAAGAGCTGATCCGTCTCTAGAAGCGAGTCCGCGAACACGCTGCCCGCCGCTAGCAATCCGACACAAAATACGGTTAATCGGCTAAACATTTTCGTTGGTTCCAGCTCATAGACTCTATTAGCCGGAGATTGTGAAGCATACTGACGGCCAATTCAATTTCGGACACTGCGGGCCGCGTCGCGGTGGCGCCGAAAGCATACGCCTGCTCGGCCCGAGTCCGTCTGCTAAGCTCCGTTTATGGTTTCTGCAAGCCGCTCTGGAGTTGAACCTCACGCCCGCTCGAAGACCTACCGAAGTGTGTCGAGCACCGCTGGTCGGCTGGCGCTAACGTTGCTGGTATTCGGGCAGGCCGTGTTTGCGGCACCCGTCTACCAGCCTCCCGGCTCGAACTTGACCTATGGCGACGTCACGCACGGCCAGCGCCTCTCCTCCGGAACTGGCAATCCGGCCGCGGCAGCGGCCGACAATGCACGCGCCGGGGGAGACCAACGCAGCGGCACGGCGGTCTCGGCCGTCGCCGGGCTCGAGTTTGGCAACTTCGACGAGTTTTTCGCTCGCCTCGATGAGCTTGCGGAAGCGTTCAAGTCGACACCGCCGGATGACGGCGGATCGGGAGGCTCCGGCAATCTGCCGGAGGACCCGCCGGACGACGGCATCGATATCGGCGACATCATCGAGATCTGTTGTCCGGACTTTCAGGATCTTATCAGTCGAATCGAGACGGAAATCGTTACCCGCGTAGCCTTGCTAACCCTGATCTCCACTGACGGATACGCGAAGGGATTTCGGTCCGTGGACGTGCCGATAATGATGGCCAGCGAGATCGCCGGCGGTGCGTGGACTTTCGGCGCGAACTGGTCGGATTCAGTAAAGGCTTATGGGCTCTCCGATTCGAGCGTAATATTCAATCGGGTCGATGCGCTCGCCGATCTTACGAGCCAGTATGATTTGATGCCCGG
>JAHEEM010000296.1 GCA_024640695.1 Rhodospirillaceae bacterium
CGCCCCGGACAACGCTACGAGCACGTCGTGCAGCCGGGCGAAACGCTTTGGGCCATCGCACTGCGCTACAGCGTCTCGACGCGGGAGCTTGCAAGCTGGAATGCGATGGCGCCCGGCGATGTGCTCAGCGTCGGCCGCCAGCTCGTGATCTGGAGCAAGCAGCCCGTGGACGCACCGACGGTCGCAAGCACCGACCGAATTCGCCGCTTGACCTATACCGTTCGGCGCGGCGATTCGCTGTCGCTCATCTCGACACGATTTCGCGTCAGTGTGAACGAAGTGCTGCGCTGGAATAGCCTGTCGACGAACAAGTATCTCCAGCCCGGTCAGCAGCTCGTGCTCTACGTGGATGTTACCGAGCAAAGCTGATCCCGCCAGATCTTCGCTTGGCCGGTGGTTTCTGCGCGCGGAGATCCGGGCGGCGGCCTGCACGGATGAAGCCGTGGCTAACTGCCCACCGTAATGATGTTGTAAGCTCGCACGCAATCTGACTTTGGTCACTGCGCAGCAGAAGGAGCTATCGATGGGATTTCTTGCCGGCAAGCGGGCGGTCGTCGTCGGACTCGCGAGTAACCGCTCGATTGCTTGGGGTATCGCGCAGGCGCTCAAGAACCAGGGCGCCGAGCTCGCCTTCAACTACCAGACGGAAAAACTGCAGGGCCGCGTCGAGAAGATGGCCGCTGAGCTAGGCAGCGACATCGTGCTGCCGCTCGACGTCAGTGACGATGGCCAGATAGAGACCTTCTTCAGCGGCATTGCCAAACGCTGGGACGGATTCGACATCCTGATTCACTCGGTCGCCTATGCGCCGGCCGACCAGCTCGAAGGCCGCTACGTCGACGCGGTCAGCCGCGAAGGCTTTCGGATCGCGCACGATATCTCCAGCTACAGCTTTACAGCTCTAGGCAACGCTGCCAGACCACAGATGCAGGGGCGGCCCGCTTCGATGTTGACGCTTAGCTATCTCGGCGCAGTCAGAGCTCTGCCGAGTTATAACGTCATGGGCCTCGCCAAAGCGAGCCTCGAGGCCAATATGCGCTTCATGGCCTACGATCTCGGTCCCGAAGGGATTCGCGTCAACGCAATATCGGCTGGGCCGATCCGCACGCTCGCGGCATCCGGCATCAAGGGCATGCGGCAGATGCTCGAGAAGGTCGAGGAGACAGCGCCCCTGAAGCGTAACGTTACGATCGATGACGTCGGCAACGCTGCCGCCTTCCTGAGCTCGGATCTCGCCGCAGGCGTCACCGGGCAGGTGCTGTACGTCGATGCCGGCTACAGCATTGTCGGCATGCAGCTCGACTAGAAACCGTCCATCGCGTCGGGACGTCGCCGGCTCAGCGCGCTGCTTTAGAAAGTGTAAGTCGGGTTCAGGACCTGATCGGGGATCCTGACGGACGCCTCGTCGCGAATCTCGCCGGCGTAACCGGTCAACTCGAACATCGCGGCTTGGTCGGTCAGCTGCCGTGCCGCAGTGCCGCGCTCGTCCTCGGTAACGGCATCCGGGTCCCCCGGTTCCACGCCGGCAAGCAACACAACCGCAAAGTCGCCGCTCGCGAGCGGCACCGCCTCGAGGATAGAAGCCTCGGACACCGGCTTTGCCAGCCGAAACACAGTCGAGACAACCTGCGTCGGAAGCGCACTGTCGGTCCGCTCGATCCAGACCGGGGCGTGCCACTCACCGCCCAGAGACGTCGCCAGAGCCTCGAGATCCGCATCAGCGGCGTAGGCATCGATGAATGCCTGCGCAGCGTCAGCGGCCAGCCGCTGCGCCTGGGCACGGATCAGCTCCTGCTTGACCTCTTCCTGCACGGCCTCGAACGGCTGCTCGGCCGGCAAGTGGTGCGCCGCGACCCTGAGCACGAGCACATGATCTTCGGCAAGCTCGACGGGGCCGCTATTCTCACCCTGCTCCATAACCTCGGGCGCGAAAGCAGCCTGAACGACTGGCGCGTTGTCCGTGAACGGGCTCACCGAGCCGCTGCGCGTGAAGCCCCGAAAGGTCTTCAGTGGAAGGTTCAGCTGGGTGGCTACCGTGGCGAGCTCGTCGTAGGCATCGAAGGCGCGATCAGCGAGCTCGGTTGCGCGGGCATAGAAGCCGTCATCCACCTGGCGCTGGCGATATTCCTCGGCAAGCTCGTCGCGGACCTGCTCGAAGGATTGCACCTCTCCGGCACGCAGCTCGTCGAGCTTGATGAGATGGTAGCCGAAGTTGGTCTTGACCGGCCCCTCGACGCCGCCAGCCTCCATTGCGAACAGCGTATCCTCGAAGGGCCCGACCAGCAGTCCGCGGCCAACCCATCCGAGATCGCCGCCCTGGTCCTTCGTACCGCCGTCGTCGGACAACTCAACGGCCAGCGCCTCGAAATCCTCACCCCCGGCAAGGCGTTCCAGCGCCTCACGTGCGCGCTGCTCGGCCACTGCATCATCGCCCGTGAACAGAATATGCCGCGCGTGGCGCTGCTCCTCGGTCTCGAAGCGAGCCTGCTCTTCCTCGTAAAAAGCCCTGAGTGACTCCTCAGTCACTTCGATGTCACCGGCCAGATCGCTGCCGAGCAGCTCGATGTACTCGAGATCGACGCTCTCCTCGGTCATGTAGTTCAGCTTGCTCGTCTCGTACTGCTCACGGACGGCTTCGTCGGAGATCTCGACGCGGTCGACGAATGCATCAGCCGCGAAGTCTGCGTAAGCAACCTCGCGGCGCTGCCGGGAGAGCTCGATGTAACGGCGGTACTCGGTCGGCGTGTAGAACGCCGAGTTGGCGATACCATTTTGCAGCGCGATCAGTGAGAGCTGCTCGCGCTGCATCGCTTCAAAGGCAGCCGGCGACATTCCCTCACCGAGCAGCCGGGCCCGGTAGAGATCCAGCGAAAACTCACCGTCGACCTGAAACTCGGTGCGCGAACGAATAGCGGCCATGACGTCCGCGTCGGACACCCCGTAACCTTCCGACTCGACCCGCTGCAGCAACGCCTCGTTGCGCACCAGCCGCTCGAGCACCGTTCGCCGAAGCTCCAGCTGCAGATCTTCGGTGAACTCGACTCGGTACAGATCCGCATATTGCGCCTGCTGCATCTGCAACGCGCGGTCGAACTCGACGAGGGGAATTTCCTCGCCGTTCACTTTGGCCGCAAAGGTCGGCACGCCGATATTAAAGTCGACGCCCCAGAATATGAATGCGACTGCGATGAGCCCGAGGATAACCCCGGCGATCCAGCGGCCTATGCCTTCTCGAAATTGCTGCAACATGATTCGTTCATTTTAAAGAGTCCCAAAGAAAAAGGGCAGATCCAGCTTTCCATTGGAAAGCCAATCTGCCCTAAAAACTGGCGGAGTGGACGGGACTCGAACCCGCGACCCCCGGCGTGACAGGCCGGTATTCTAACCAGCTGAACTACCACTCCGGCTGAATTTCTTCTTGGTGGGTGCTGAGGGGATCGAACCCCCGACCTTCGCCTTGTAAGGGCGACGCTCTCCCAGCTGAGCTAAGCACCCC
>JAHEEM010000297.1 GCA_024640695.1 Rhodospirillaceae bacterium
TTGAAGTCGTACCGACGAGCACAGGTTGACCACGCTCGTGACAGTCCTGAATGTCCTCGATGAGCGCCTCGAACTTGTCTTTCTCGGTCAGGTAGACGAGATCGGCTGCATCGTCGCGAACCATCGGCTTGTGCGTCGGGATGACGACGACCTCGAGACCGTAGATCTGCTGGAACTCGTAGGCCTCAGTGTCGGCCGTGCCCGTCATGCCGGCCAGCTTGCCGTAGAGCCGGAAGTAATTCTGAAAAGTGATCGAGGCAACCGTCTGGTTTTCCTCTTTGACGCGCACACCTTCTTTGGCTTCGATGGCCTGATGCAGGCCATCGGACCAGCGCCGACCCGGCATCGTACGGCCCGTGAACTCGTCAACGATGACGATCTCGCCTTCGTTAACGATATAGTCCACTTCTTTGTTGAACAGCGAGTGGGCGCGCAAAGCAGCATTGAGATGATGCATGAGGCGGATGTTGGCCGGATCGTAGAGACTCTGACCGCCGCTGATGAGCCCGGCCTTGAGCAGTAACTCTTCGGCACGATCGTGGCCTTCCTCGGTCAGATGCGCCTGTTTCGATTTCTCGTCGACTGTGTAGTCGCCGGGCTCGACGAGTTGGCACTGCGCCGGTTTCGCCAGCGCGTCGGTCTCGATGAGATGGCGGTCCTTCTCGGCAGCTAATGCGAGGGCGTCCTCGATGCCGAATTCACCGAGGTCCTCGCCGTCCGCGTCTCGCACGCTCACGCGCGTCGCCTTGATGTCGGCGTCAGCAGCGCCGGCTGGCGGATCATAGACGGTCAAGGACGGTATCAGCCGGTTGATCTGAACGTAGAGATCTGTGCTCTCCTCGGAACGCCCGGAGATGATCAGCGGTGTGCGCGCCTCGTCGATGAGAATCGAGTCGACTTCATCGACGATTGCGTAGGCGAGGCGTCTTTGCACCTGATCCTCTGAACGAAATGCAAGATTGTCGCGCAGATAATCGAAGCCGAACTCGTTGTTCGTGCCATAGGTGATGTCGGCCGCATACACGGCGCGCTTCTCGGGAGGGGTCTGTCCGCTCTTGATGACGCCGACTTCTAGCCCGAGAAACTCATAGATGGGTGCCATCCACTCAGAGTCGCGCTGGGCGAGATACTCGTTGACGGTGACGATGTGCACGCCGTCACCCGTCAGCGCATTGAGATAGGCGGGTAACGTTGCCACGAGCGTCTTGCCTTCGCCCGTGCGCATCTCGGAGATCTTGCCTTCGTGCAACGTAATGCCGCCGATGAGCTGCACGTCGAAATGCCGCATACCGAGCGTGCGCTTGGCAGCCTCGCGCACGAGCGCGAAAGCCTCTGGCAGCGCCTCATCGACAGTCGTGCCGGCTTGGACACGATCCTTGAGCTCGGCGGAGCGCGCCTTCAGAGCCGCATCGTCGAGCGACTCGAGCTCGCTCTCCAGCGCATTGATCTGATTTACGAGTCGGCCGTAAGTCTTGAGCAGGCGCTGGTTGCGGCTGCCGAAAAGGCCCGTGAACGCATTGGAAACGGATTTGAGCAAGCTAACGTCTCGAGGAGCGGCTGAAACACCGTATTCTACGGACAGACAGGAGATATTGGGACCGCAGAACCGCCTATCAAGGCGTAATTACGGCTTAAAACGCAATTATTGGTTGACGTAGCTCAGCGGATTGACGACGCGGCCATTGTGCAGAACCTCGAAGTGGAGATTCGGGCCGGTCGCGCGTCCCGTGGAACCCATGACCGCAATGATCTCGCCGCGCTTAACGGTGTCCCCGACCGCAACGAGGTTCTCGGAATTGTGCGCGTAACGCGTGACGTAACCGTTGCCGTGGTTGATCTCGACCATCTGCCCGTAACCGTAGCGATCACCCGACCAGATGACGACACCTGAGGCAACGGCGACGACGTCGGAGCCTTCTCGACCCGCGAAATCTACGCCCTTATGAAACGCAGCGCGGCCCGTGAACGGGTCGGTACGATTCCCGAACATCGACGAAATGTAACCGGCATTGACGGGCCGGCCCTCGGGATGAACTTCATCCCTGAGCTTACGATTGAGCAGAAAATCCTCCAGCACGCTCAGCTGCTGCTGCCGGTCATCGAGCTGCGCACCGAGCTGATCGAGTGCCGTCATGAGCGTCGACATCTGATGCGTATCGGCAATAGCGAGCGGCTCTTCCGGACCGCCCAGGGAAGGCACACTCGAAAAATCGAACTCGCCATCCTCGAGATCTGCCATCTGCGTGAGCCGCTGACCCAGCGCATCGAGCCGAAGCACATGAGCATTCATCTGACCGAGGCGTAGCGCAAGCGCGTCGAGATTCTGTGCGACCGTTTCCCGTGTCGCCTCAAGTGCGGCCTGCTGCTGCTCGAGATCGCTTCGCCAGACGTCGACCTGAGCCTGGGGATGAGCGACACCGAAATGGGCGGCTGCCTGGAAACCCGCGAAGAAAAGGCCGCCGCAAAGCACGAATGCCAGCGTTACGACACCGATCCACACGCGCCGGGCCCCGAGCCGAACATGCCCAAGGTGGCCCTTACCCTTCGATAGAAGGATCAACTCCATGAATTTCCGCCCTTAGCCTGAATATCATCGGGATAGTTGTATGCCCGCAGCTCGGCTGGGCCGGCGCGGTGCGTTTCAGTATAGCTGATTAAGTACAATGACACTCGGTAACCCCGCTGTCCTAGGAACCATGCCCGTAGACCGGTGGCTTTGCGTCCCGCCCTTTGAGGCGGTTTGCCCTTTTCGTAGAGTGCTAAGAATGCCGCCAAACCTTCGTTTCCTCAAGCTTTTCGCCCCGAAACGTTGACGTCTGTCTCACTAATATGTCGCCCAAGCCAACGCTAAAGCCGCCGAGATCGCTCGCGGATCTGCTCTCAGGCGGCGAGCTCGGCGCGGTTGCCGCCGAAGCCCGTCGCCGGCGCGATCTCACGCACGAGATTCGCGCGCTGCTGCCAGCAGAAATGGCCGCGCATCTCGTCACGGCTGGCACGTCGCCCACAGGCGAGCTCGTGCTGACGATGGACGCCTCCGTGTGGGCCGCCCGCGTGCGCTACCACGCCGAGGAGTTCGGCGGGCAGCGCGTGCGAGTCAAAGTCCAGCCGCAGGGCTAGGCCGCTGACGGTCGTCGCGCTGGGGAGCCGGGTGAGGTTCGTGTCGAGCGCAGTGAGGCCCGCACCGCGGGGCCGCAGTTGCCGTGAACACGAATGCACCCGCATTGATAGATGTTTGGAACTGTACCGCGGACGGTTGGCACGAGTCGGCCCCGCTTGGGCAATATACGCGGCGACGGATTCGGGCGGAGCGAAGTGAGCGCGAACTGACCCGGCAAGCCCCAAGCGCGCGTGAAGCGCCGGTTAGGACGGAACGCGGTGGTTAGACGGGTGCGACGACCTGGTAGGAGACGGGCGAGCGCTGCCGATCCTCAAACTCGACTGCCTCGTAGGAGGCTTCCTCGGCCAGCATGGCTCTGAGCAGGCAATTATTGAGGTA